>JAKANU010000399.1 GCA_021812315.1 Pseudomonadota bacterium | reverse complement strand
GGCCGACATGGATGACGAAGACAAAAAGATGTTTCTAGCCGAGATCGGGCAGGCCGAACCCGGCCTGAACCGCCTGATTGTGGCAGCCTACAAGCTGCTGGGCTTGCAGACTTACTTTACGGCCGGCGTGAAAGAGGTGCGCGCGTGGACGATCCATGTCGGCGACACCGGACCGCAGGCTGCAGGCGTGATCCATACCGACTTCGAGCGCGGCTACATCCGCGCCCAGACCATTGCCTACGACGACTTCATTGCCTGCCACGGCGAACAGGGCGCCAAAGACGCCGGCAAAATGCGCAGCGAGGGCAAGGAGTACGTCGTCAAGGATGGCGACGTGATGAATTTCCTGTTCAGCCCTTAACGGCCGAAGACGCCGACCAGCGCCGCGGTCATCAGCACGTAACGCGCCAGTTTGCCAATCGCCATATAGGCAAGGCAGGGCCAAAACGGCAGCGCCAGCCAGCCAGCCACGGCGCACAGCGGATCACCGACCAGGGGGAGCCAGGACAGCAGACAGGCCTTGGGGCCGATGCGCTTGAGCCAGTCCAGTGCCCGCAGGTGATGTTTCGAGTGCTGGTAGCGGTCAACCACCTTGTGCGACGCCAGACCCATGGCCCAGGTCAGCGCACCACCGAGCGTGTTGCCCAGCGTCGCCACGCCAATCGCCGACCAGAACAATTCCGGGTTCAGCGAGACCAGCCCGAAGACCGCGGCTTCCGAACCCAGCGGCAACAAGGTCGCCGAGACAAACGAGACCACAAACAGCGAACTCAATCCGTACTTCGGCAGGGCCAGCAGGTGCAGCAATGAGTCGATCCAGGCTTCCATCGGTGCGTGAGTATAGGATCGGGTTTCAATTGCTGAAATAGTGGGCAGCTAGAATGCTCGCTCGCATGAATATCGGCCCGTATTCCTTGGCAAACCCGTTTTTCGTTGCACCCATGGCGGGCGTCACCGACCGACCGTTTCGCCAGCTCTGCAAGAAGCTCGGCGCAGCCTACGCTGTCAGCGAGATGCTGAGCTCACGCCCGGATTTGTGGCACACCCCCAAATCGGCGCGGCGCGCCAATCACGAAGGCGAGTCGGGCCCGATCGCGGTTCAGATCTCAGGCACGCAGGCCACCATGATGGCCGATGCGGCACGCTACAACATCGACTGCGGCGCGCAAGTCATTGACATCAACATGGGTTGTCCGGCAAAAAAGGTCTGCAACCAGTGGGCTGGCTCGGCGCTGATGCAGGATGAAGCGCGCGCGCTTTCGATCATCGAGGCCGTGGTGGGTGCCTGCGCGCCGCGTGGCGTACCGGTCACGCTCAAGATGCGCAGCGGCTGGTCGCCGGAGCAGCGCAACGCGTTGAATCTGGCGCGTGATGCGGAACGCGCCGGCGTCCAGATGGTCGTCGTGCACGGGCGCACGCGCGCTCAGGGCTACCGTGGCGAGGCCGAGTACGAGACGGTTGCGGCGGTGAAGGCAGCGCTGAAGATTGCGGTGGTCGCCAACGGCGACATTGACACACCCGCAAAGGCCTGCCAGGTGCTTCGGCGCACCGGCGTCGACGCGGTCATGATCGGGCGCGCGGCGCAAGGTCGGCCATGGATTTTCCGCGAGATGGCGCACCACCTGGCAACCGGCGAGTCCTTGGCGCCGCCACTTGTGGCAGAAGTCCGGCAGTTGCTTTTGGCTCACTTGCAGGTTCACTACAGCCTGTATGGCGAAGTGCTGGGCGTGCGCACGGCGCGCAAACACATCGGCTGGTACCTGCGCGATCTTCCGGGCGCCAGCGAGTTTCTGAATGCTATGCATTTAATAGCTGACTGCGAGCGTCAGACGGACGCTGTAGCCGGTTTTCTCGATGAACTCGGAGCAAGAACGGAGCGCCTGCCGAACCCCACCGACAGTTCGACTGCGCAACAGGTCCAGACAAGCATGGAAGTGACAACATGAGCAAGAAGCAAATAGAAGAATGCGTGCGCGCCAGCCTGGAGAGCTACCTGCGCGACCTGCGCGACACCGAGCCCGACGGCATGCACGCGATGATGGTCGGCGTGGTCGAAAAGCCGCTGCTCGAGGTGGTTATGCAGCACACCGACAACAACCAGTCCAGAGCAGCCCAGTGGCTCGGCTTAAACCGCAACACGCTGCGCAAAAAGCTGCTTGAGCACCGACTCATCGACTAAATGTGCGGACACTGCCCGATTCTTTCAACGCCTCATCAATGAACCGCATGAACGCCCTGCTATCCGTTTCTGACAAGACCGGGATCCTTGAATTCGCGCAGGCGCTGCAGGCCTTGGGCGTGAGGCTTATTTCCACCGGCGGTACCGCCAGGCTGCTCGCGCAGCACGGGCTGGAAGTCACCGAAGTGGCGCAGCTTACGGGCTTTGCTGAAATGCTTGACGGTCGCGTCAAGACCCTGCACCCCAAGGTCCATGCGGGCCTGCTGGCACGGCGCGAACTGCCCGAGCATATGGCCGCACTCAAGACCCATGATATTGCGACCATCGACCTGCTGGTGGTCAACCTTTACCCATTCGAGGCGACGGTTGCCAGGGCCGACTGCACACTCGAAGACGCCATTGAGAACATCGACATCGGCGGCCCGGCGATGGTGCGCAGCGCGGCCAAGAACTGGAAGGATGTTGCCGTGCTGACCGACGCCTCCCAGTACCCGCAGGCACTCGCTGAACTCAGGGCCGGTGGCATCTCGCTGAAGACGAAGTTCGCGTTG
>JAKANU010000398.1 GCA_021812315.1 Pseudomonadota bacterium | reverse complement strand
TCGGCAAGTAAACGGCCGGGAACATTGAGCGCGCGCCAGGCTCCGACCGACATGGGGTATGGCGCGCAGTGTTGGCGTGATGACTTGGGAGACAGACATGGGTGAATTCAGCATCTGGCATTGGCTGATCGTGCTGGTGATCGTGATGATGGTGTTCGGCACCAAGAAGTTGAAGAACATCGGCACCGATCTGGGCCAGGCCGTCAAGGGCTTCAAGGACGGCATTCGCGACGCCGAGTCGACCGACTCGGCGTCGTCCACCGCGACCACGGCCCCGGTGTCCGGGGCCGGCGCCGCGAGCGAAGTCAGCCGCAAGCTTGCGGCTCACGATGTTGTGGACGTGGCCGAAATCCCCGCCAAGAGCACGACGCAACAGCCGCACTGAGCCGCGCGGGCTTCCTTGCGCGCGCTCCCTCAAGCCCGGCATCGGGATCGGATCCGGCCGTGGGGCCGGCTCAGCGCAGCCGCTCCAGCGCCTTGGGGTTGAGCAGGCCGTCCGTGTGGCCGTCGGCGAAATGCGTGATGGCGGCAAAGGCCTGGCCGAACATGTGCTCGTAATGCTCCAGCTCCACATAGCCCACATGCGGGGTGCAGATGGCGTTCTCCAGGCGCAGCAGCGGATTGCCCCGCATGATGGGCTCGGACTCGAACACGTCCACCGCAGCCATGCCGGGGCGGCCGCGGTTGAGCGCTGAAACCAGCGCGTCCGGGGCGATGAGTTCGGCTCGCGCGGTGTTCACCAGCACGGCCTGAGGCTTCATGTGCGAGAGGTCGGCCAGGGTGATGAGGCCGCGCGTCTCGTCGTTCAGGCGCAGGTGCAGCGACAGCACGTCGCTTTGCGCGAAGAGGACTTCGCGGCTTTCGGCCACGTCCAGGCCATGCTCTGTCGCTGCCTGGCGCGATGCTTCACGCCCCCACACCAGCACCCGCATACCGAAGGCCTGACCGTAACCGGCCACGATGCGGCCAATGCGGCCATAGCCCCCAATGCCCAGTGTCTTGCCCGCCAGACGCTGGCCCAGGCCAAAATTCACGGGCATGGATTGCGATTTCAGCCCCGGCTGCTGCCAGGCGCCTTGCTTCAGACTGGCGACATGCTGTGGCAGGCGCCGCATGGCCGCCATGATGAGGGCCCAGGTGAACTCGGCCGCAGGCGCGGCGTCGACACTGCCCTCGACCACGCCGATACCGAGCTGGGTGCAGGCGTCCACATCCAGATGGGCGCCGGCGCGCCCGGTCTGCACCACCAGCTTGAGCTTGGGGCACTTCTCCAGCACCGCCCGGTTCAGCGTGGTGCGCTCGCGATTGAGCACGACCACCTGGGCATCACGCAGACGCACGGCCAACTGGCCGGAGCCCTTGACGTTGTTGTTGAACACTTTGACGTCATGCCCGCTCAGGCCGGCGAAACAGGCCAACTTGCGCACGGCGTCCTGATAGTCATCCAGGATCACGATATTCATGCCGCAACTGTAGCGCGCCAGGCGCCTGCTCAGGCCCCCGATTTGCGTCCCGATATTGCATCGGACGCGCGTCGAGCGGCGCGCGGCGACTGGATTTCACAGGGGCTACCCAGAGGTTTGGCGAAATCCCTAAAGGGGATTTCCCGAAGTTTGCTGCACTGCAGCTTGAGTCTGGGGGCGTGGATGGAATATAAGTAAACATCAATATTGCATCGAATGCAGTGCGATCAACCGACGAAATCAACGAGGCCATCATGGACGTCCAAGGCAAACGCAGCATCCCTCTGACCCCGGAACAAACCTGGGAAGCGCTCAACACCACGGCCATGCTCAAGGCCTGCATTCCGGGCTGCGAGTCGGTCACGCAGACCGGTGACGGTCAGTTCGAGGTCGTGCAGGTTTTGAACATCGCGAGCTACAAGACCCGTTTTTCCAGCACCTTGACGCTGGAAGACGTGAATCCGCCCCACAGCTATGTGCTGCGTTTCGAGGGCAATGGCGGCAACGCGGGCTTCGGCCTGGGTCGGGCACTGATCGCCTTGCAGCCGAGCGACGGGGGCACGCAGATGAACTACCAGGCGAGCGCCGAGGTCGGCGGCGCCATTGCCCAGATGGGCCAGGGCGCGGTGGACCTCGCGGTCAAGGGCTTGATCGAGGATTTTTTCGCCCGCTTCGAGCGCAACGCGCGCGGCGAGGATGGTGCTCTCATGCCCCACAGCATGGTCGAGCGCCTGTGGACCAAGATGCCGCCCTGGGCCTGGTCCCTTTCCACACTGGTGGCCGTGTTCATCATTTACTGGGGCCTGCACGGCACCTGGTGAGGGCAGGCGTGCGCGCGAGGCCCGTGCCTGCAGGTCGCGTGACACGTCGCGAGCGTCGGTCGGTCTCGACGCGCCAGCCGAGCCCACGCATCGCCTGACTCGCTGGCCGATTTCGCCAGCCGGGTCAGCCAGCCAGCGTCGTGGGCGCGGAAGCGTCCTCCGCCAGGGTTTGGTGTTCGCGCAACTGCGCGTCGCCTTGCAGGATGTCTTCCAGCTCGGCGCTGGCTGTTTTCGACAGGGCGATGAGCGCCGCCTGGTCGTGATACACCGCTTGCTGGCGCTCCAGCAGTCGGGCGTCGTGGGCGGCGAACAAGGCGGCGAAGCGATCCGCGTCGAGTTCCGGTCGCACGGTTTTCAGCGCCAGCTTGCCCAACTCGACGCTGGACCACCAGGTCTCGCGCATCACCTCGCGCACGCCCATCTCGCGCAGGCGCATCAGGTTGGTGCGGT
>JAKANU010000397.1 GCA_021812315.1 Pseudomonadota bacterium | reverse complement strand
CGGCATGGCGGTAGGTGCAGCGCTGGCCGTGGTCGCTGCCCTGGCCTGGTGGAACATCGCCGTGCTGGCATCGTCGCTGGTCTGGACGCTGGTCGCGATGGTTGTCGGCCTGCTGCTGGCCGCTATCGGCATCATGGTGCCGAGTTGGCGCGCCGCGCAGCAGCAGACCGTGACGTCATCGCGCATTAGCAGCATGCGTGCTGGCTCGGCGCTGTGGCAAAAACTGTTCATCGACATTGTCCTGCTGGTGTTGGCGGCAGCGGTGTTCTGGCTGGTTGCTCGGACCGGATACCAGATCGTGATCGCGCCAGAAGGCGTGCCGCAGACCGCCGTTCACTACGACGCCTTCATCGCACCGCTGGCACTTTGGATCGGAGCGGGGCTGCTGATCATCCGGCTGGTGCACCTGATGCTCGATCGCGGTCGACCGCTCCTTGCACGCCTGCTGTTGCCGATAGCCGGTCGGTTGTCGCCGGTGGTTGCCGCGGCGTTGTCACGCCAACGCCATCTGATGGGGCGCGGGGTCGCGCTGGTTGCGCTGGCGTTCGCCTTTGCCGTTTCCACTGCGGTGTTCGACACGACTTACGAGGCGCAAGCCCTGGTCGATGCCCAGTTGACCAATGGTGCCGACGTGACTGCGACCGGGAACACACTGCAACCCGCTGGCAGTAGCCTGCAGCAGTTGGCAGCGCTCCAAGGGGTGACTGCCGCAGAACCGATGATGCACCGGTATGCCTACGTCGGCACCGATCTCCAGGATCTCTATGGGATCGATCCGGCGCGGATCGCACAAGCCACGCCGATGTCGGATGCCTATTTCGCCGGGCTGACCGCCCGGCAGGCGCTGGCGCGTCTGGCCGCGCAACCCGACGGAGTGCTTGTCTCGGAGGAGACGGTTCAGACCTTCCAGCTGCAGCCTGGCGACCAGCTGAAGCTTCGGTTGCAAAGCGCGGCCGATCACAAGTACCACGTCGTCTCCTTCCGCTACATCGGTATCGCACGCGAGTTCCCCACCGCACCGAAAGATTCGTTCCTGGTCGCCGACGCCAATTATGTGGCCAGGATGACTGGCAGCGACGCGCACGAGATCGTCCTGATGCGCACTAGCGGCGACCCGGCGACGGTCGCCGCGGCAGCGCGGCGACTGCTCGCCTCACGTCCGGGGATCCAGGTCACGACGCTGGGAGAAGTACAACGGCTGATCGGCTCCAGCCTTACATCGGTAGACCTGCACGGTCTGACGACTCTCGAACTTGGCTTCGCGGTGCTGATGGTCGCCGGGGTCACCGGACTTGTGTTCCTCCTCGGCCTGGCCGAGCGCCGCCGCAGCTTCACCATTCTTGCCGCGCTTGGTGCCACGCCGTCGCAGCTTGGGGCGTTTCTATGGAGCGAGGCGCTATTGATGGTCGGCGCGGGCGCGGCGGGCGGAACGATCATTGGCCTGACCGTCGCTGAGATGCTGGTCAAGCTGCTGAGTGGGGTCTTCGACCCGCCACCAGAAGCGCTGTCCATCCCTTGGACTTACCTAGGCGTCGTGGCAGTCGCGGCGGCGATCTGTACGGTCGCCGCCGTGTTGATCATGCGCACTATCGCACTGAAACCTGATCCGATGGCATTACGTCAGGCGTAGGACAAGTCGCTGTAATCTCCATCGTAAGGTCGCGCAGCACAGACTGGTCGCAACTTGCTGACACATAGGGCCTGCTCGGGTGGGTCAGCATCGGTACGCAAGCAAAAAGGGGCGTTCCACATCCATGGAACGCCCCATCTTGCATGGCACTCACCGCTCAGGGACAAGCGAGGAAGCTCCGACTGTCCTCGATCCCCGGCGGGTTCGTGCTAGGCATCGCCCAGCACGGACAGCGACTTGTTAGTCGTCGTTGCTTTCGCCCTGACCCTCGTGTTCTGCGTCGGCTTGGTCGGCTTTGGCAGAGAGGATCTGGCCGGACATGGCATCGACCTTGACGTCAGTGGCCTGAGTGCCATTGATGACTTCGACGCCATACACCAGCTTGCCGTTTTCATCATTGAGCTCGGCGTGCGCTGCACGTCCGCCCAACTTTTTCTCGGCAGCCGTGACGGCCTGGATCAGCGTGACCTTGGTCTGGGCGATGTTCAGATCATCCTCACCGTTGGTCTGTTGTGCCGAGTTAGAGGCAACGGCCACGCCCAAGCCGCCCGCGAAAATGACTGCGCCCAAGGCAGTCATCAAGATGTTGCGTTTCATGTCGAAACTCCCTTCATGTAAATGATCGACGGGTTGAATTCTCGACGTCAATGCTTAGCACAAAAGTAGCGTTTGGTGACATTTCTTGAGGTGCATGATGGCGCTGTGGCAACTGCCTCGCCGCGCCCTGTCATCTGCTCTAGGCACCGCCTGGAGGAAAACCTGGGGGCCGTCCGCCTCACGCTGGGCGAGGACGAACTCCAGCACATCGAAAGAGATCCATCCAGCACCACTGCGAAGGGCGAGCGGTACCCGCCGGAGCTTGCTGCGCGCGTCGGTCGATAGACGGGGGTTTCAAGGGCTACCGGGCACCCGGGCGAGCGCCTCGTCGCACCTGCGGTCGCTGAACAGACTGCGTTCTAGTTAGCCTGCGCAAGCCAGAAGCGCTCGCTCATGGCTTGGCGTGCCGGTGGCCGGTTCCTCCAGCATTGCGGTCACGGCTGCGAGCTGTACCCAATGCCCGCTTTGGCCGAAGTGCAGTCACCCGCTTGCTGCTGAGGCCGCCCGTTGGTCG
>JAKANU010000063.1 GCA_021812315.1 Pseudomonadota bacterium | reverse complement strand
GGGCTGCTGCTGCTTGCCGAGCCCGACATGGGCGCTTTCATGGTGATCGCAGTGATCGCCATGGGCATCCTGTTCCTCGGTGGCGTCAACGCGCGCATGTTCGTGCTGATCGCGACCGTCCTGCTGGTCGCTTTTGCCCTGATGATTGCGCTCAGTGAGTGGCGGCGTGAGCGCATCTTTGCCTACCTCGATCCCTGGAGCGAGCAAAACGCGCTGGCCAAAGGCTACCAGTTGACGCACTCGCTGATTGCCATCGGGCGCGGTGAAATTTTCGGCGTCGGTCTGGGCGGAAGCGTCGAGAAGTTGCACTGGTTGCCTGAGGCGCACACCGACTTTCTGCTGGCCGTGATCGGCGAGGAATTCGGGCTGGTGGGCGTGATCTGCGTGATTGGCCTGTTTCTTTGGTTGACGCGCCGACTGATGCAAATTGGCAGGCAGGCGATTGCCCTCGATCGCGTGTTTGCCGGTCTGGTCGCGCAGGGTGTGGGTGTGTGGATGGGCTTTCAGGCCTTCATCAACATGGGCGTGAATCTGGGGGCCTTGCCGACCAAGGGCCTGACCTTGCCGCTGATGAGCTACGGTGGCTCGGCCATTCTGGTCAACCTGCTGGCGCTTGCGGTGGTGCTGCGCATCGACTACGAGAGTCGACAACTCATGCAAGGAGGCCGCCTATGAGTGTGGGGGTCGCATTGATCATGGCGGGCGGGACCGGCGGGCACATCTTTCCGGGACTGGCCGTGGCGCAGGCACTGCGCGAGCGAGGCTGGCAGGTCCATTGGCTCGGCGCCAAGGGAACTGCGACACAGCCGAGCATGGAGGCCCAGTTGGTGCCGGCCCAGGGCTTTGCGCTGGAATGCATCGATTTTGCCGGTGTGCGCGGCAAGGGCGCCGTGGCGCTGCTGGCGCTTCCCTGGCGACTTGCACGAGCCTGCTGGCAAAGCCTGTCGGTGCTGCGCCGGGTGCAACCGGACGTGGTCATCGGCTTTGGCGGCTATGTCACGGCGCCAGCCGGTCTGATGTCTGTTCTCAGCCGCAGGGTCTTGCTCTTGCATGAGCAAAATTCGGTCGCCGGACTGGCCAACCGCCTGCTCGCGAAACTGGCGACTCGCGTGTTCACCGGCTTTCCCGGGGTGTTGAAGAACGGGATATGGGTCGGTAATCCGTTGCGGCCAGCGTTTATCGGCGGCACTGACCCGGCGAGCCGATTTGCCGGGCGCAGCGGGCCCCTGCGCCTGTTGGTCGTGGGTGGCAGTCTGGGGGCACGCGCCCTCAACGAGTTGGTGCCCAAGGCGCTGGCATTGATCGAGCCAGCCCGACGTCCGCAGGTGTTGCACCAGAGCGGCGCCACCCAGCTCGAGGCCTTGCGCGCCAACTATGCAGCGGCAGGCGTGCAGGCGCAACTCACGGCATTCATCGAAGACACCGCTGAGGCCTTCGCCCAGGCCGACCTGATCATTTGTCGCGCGGGTGCGAGCACGGTGGCCGAGATCGCCGCGGTTGGTGCGGCGGCGCTGTTTGTGCCATTTCCCTTTGCCGTCGATGACCATCAGACCCGCAACGCGCGCTTTCTGGTCGACCGGGGGGCCGGGTGGCTGCAGCCGCAACACCAGATGACGGCTCAGTGGCTCGCCGATACGCTACAAAAAACAGAGCGCTCTTTGCTTGTCACTCGGGCTGTGCAGGCCAGAACGCTTGAGAAAGCGGATGCCACTGAAAAGATCGTCAGCGCTTGCGAGGAGTTTCTGTCATGAAGCATGCCATTCGTCGCATTCATTTTGTCGGGATCGGTGGCGCGGGCATGTCGGGCATCGCCGAGGTGCTATTCAATCTGGGCTACATGGTCAGTGGCTCCGACCTGTCCGACAGTGCAACCCTCAGACGACTCAGCGCCTTGGGCATCCAGACCCATGTCGGGCACCTGGCCAGTCATGTGGCCGCCGCTGACGCGGTGGTGACGTCGACCGCGGTGCGGGCAGACAACCCGGAAGTTCTGAGTGCCCGCGAGCGGCGCATTCCGGTCGTCCCGCGGGCGCTGATGCTCGCCGAGCTGATGCGGCTGAAACAGGGCATTGCCATCGCCGGCACCCACGGCAAGACCACCACCACCAGTCTGGTCGCCAGCGTTCTCGCTGAAGCCGGGCTGGACCCGACTTTTGTGATCGGCGGGCGACTCAACAGTGCGCTGGCCAATGCCCGACTCGGGCAGGGCGACTACATCGTTGTCGAGGCCGACGAGTCCGACGCCTCGTTTCTCAATTTGCTGCCGGTGATGGCTGTGGTCACGAATATCGACGCCGACCACATGGAGACCTACGGGCACGATTTTGGGCGCCTGAAGCAGGCCTTTGTCGATTTTCTGCACCGCATGCCGTTTTACGGGACGGCCATTTTGTGCACCGACGACGCCGCCGTGGCCGAGATCACCGAGCAGGTCAGTTGCCCGGTGACAAGCTACGGATTCAACGAGCAGGCTCAGGTGCGCGCGCTGGACGTGCGCGCCGTCGGCGGGCAAATGCATTTCACCGCGCAGCGACGCAACGGCGTGGTCCTTGCCGATCTGCCCGTGATACTCAATCTGGCCGGGCGGCATAACGTGCTCAACGCGCTGTCGGCGATTGCCGTGGCGGCGGAGCTCAACATTGACGATGCCGCGGTGCTGCGCGCGCTGGCCGGTTTCAAGGGTGTCGGGCGACGCTTCCAGCACTATGGCGAGCTGAGGGCGCCGGGCGGGCAAGTCTTCGCGCTGGTTGACGACTACGGTCATCATCCGGTGGAAATGGCCGCCACGCTGGATGCCGCGCGCGGGGCCTTCCCTGGGCGACGTATCGTGCTCGCGTTTCAGCCGCATCGCTTCACCCGTACTCGTGACTGTTTCGAGGATTTTGTCAAGGTCATGGGGCTGGCCGATGCGGTCTTGCTCGCCGAGGTGTACGCCGCGGGCGAAGCGCCGATCGTGGCTGCCGATGGTCGCAGCCTGGCGCGTGCGCTGCGTGTGGCCGGCCGTCTCGAACCGGTCTTCGTCGACGACATCGGGGCCATGGCGCCAGCGATTGTCGAAAACGTCCGCGATGGCGACGTGGTCCTGTGCATGGGCGCGGGTTCGATCGGCACGGTGCCTGGCGGCGTGCTTGAACTGCTACGAATTTCAGAGCAGCTTGTGAAGGATGGACAAGCATCATGAACGCATTTGACTCAAGGAGACGAAGCCTGGCCGGGCCTGCCGCCGGCGCCGCTCTGGGCAAGGTTGCCGTGCTCATGGGCGGGCTCTCGGCCGAGCGGGAGATCTCCCTGATGTCGGGCCAGGGTGTCTTGCGGGCGCTGCTCTCGCAGGGGGTCCAGGCACAGGCGTTTGATCCGGCACAGCGCGATATGGGTGAGCTCAAGCGCGACGGGTTTGAACGCTGCTTTATCGCGTTGCACGGCCGTTTTGGCGAGGACGGCACGGTGCAGGGTGCGTTGGAGTTGTTGGGCATACCTTACACGGGTTCGGGCGTGATGGCATCGAGCATGGCCATCGACAAGATCATGACCAAGCGGATCTGGCGCGCGCAAGGCCTGGCGACTCCGGCCTGGCAACTGGTCGACAGCACCGAGGCAACATGCCGCGCCTTGGCGGTTCTCGGCAGCCCGATGATTGTCAAGCCCTCGCGCGAAGGCTCGACGATCGGACTGAGCAAGGTGAGCGATCCCGGGCAGTGCGAGGCGGCCTATGCACTGGCGGCACAACACGACCCGGAAGTGCTGTGTGAGCAGTTCATCGGCGGCGACGAGGTGACGATTGCCGTGCTGGGTACCGGGGCTGGTGCGCGTGCCCTGCCCTTGATTCGCATCATCGCGCCTCAGGGAAACTACGATTACCAGAACAAATACTTCACGGACACGACCCAATATCTGGTGCCAGCCGGACTGCCCGTGGGTGAGGAAGAAGCCATCCAGGCCCTGGCGCTGGAGGCTTACCGCAGTCTGAACTGCCGTGGCTGGGCCCGGGCCGACGTGATGATCGAGGCGCAGACGCGCAAGCCGTATTTGCTGGAAATCAATACCGCCCCGGGCATGACCGGGCATTCGCTGGTACCCATGGCTGCAAGGGCCGCGGGCCTGAGTTATGAGCAGTTGTGCCTGAGTCTGTTGGAGCATGCCGCGTTGGATCATGTTCCTGAATCAACCGGGGGCGCGGCGTGAGCCTCGAGCCAGCGATCCCCGCGGACGTCAGGCTGATGGAGTTCAGTGCTGCCGCTCTGTGTGTCGGCTTTATCGCACTGCTGCTGGTCTGGCTGGCCGGATGGGCGTCGAACCAGCCAGTGTTTGCGCTGCGGGCAATCGTGCTCGGCGGCGATCTGGCGCACAACAACGCCGTGACCGTGCGCGCCAACGTCGCTCCCAGGCTGGCCGGAACCTTCTTCACGCTGGACCTGGCGCGCGCGCGCAGCGTGTTTGAGCAATTGCCCTGGGTACGCCGGGCTGTCGTGCGGCGTGAATTTCCCAATCAATTGCGCGTACGCCTTCAAGAGCACACGGCGGTGGCTTTCTGGGGCGCCGAGGGGGAGTCGAGCCTGGTCAACAGCTTTGGCGAAGTTTTTGAAGCCAATGTCGGCGAGATTGATCAGGACACATTGCCCCGACTGCGGGGCCCACAGGGACAGGCCGGGCGGATGTGGGCGATGTACCAGGGCTTGCAAAGCCGGTTTGAAGCCATGGGCATGACCATCGAACAGCTTGAGCTGACGCACCGGGGTGGCTGGCGCGTCCGGCTCGAGGGTGGGGCCGTGATCGAACTTGGCACGGGAACGACGGCCGAAGTGATGGACCGCACCGATCGTTTCCTGCAAACACTGACCCAGGTGAGCTCGCGCTACGGACGCACCGTGCAGGCGTTGGAGACGGCGGACCTCAGGCACAAGGACGGCTATGCGATGCGCCTGGCCGGCGTGATCACGCTGGCCCCCGTAGGCAAGGACAAACAGTCAGACGAAGGCAACAGAAACGGCAGGTAGACAGATGGCGAAAGAATTCAAGGAGATGGTGGTCGGGCTCGACATAGGAACGGCCAAGGTGATCGTCGTGGTCGCCGAGGTTCTCCCCAACGGGGAGCTCAAACTTGCCGGACTGGGCGTGGCGCCAAGCAATGGACTCAAACGCGGCGTGGTCGTGAACATCGACGCCACCGTGCGCAGCATCCAGCAGGCGCTCAAGGAAGCAGAGTTGATGGCCGACTGCAAGATTGCCCGCGTCTACACCGGCATCACCGGCAGCCACATCCGCGGCTTCAACTCCAGCGGCATGGTGGCGATCAAGGATCGCGAAGTCAGCGCCGCCGACGTCGCGCGCGTCGTTGAGACCGCCAAGGCGATCAATATCCCCTCGGATCAGCGTCTGCTACTGGTCGAGCCGCAGGAATTCGTCATCGACGGGCAGGACGTGAAGGAACCCATCGGCATGAGCGGCATTCGACTCGAGGCCAAGGTTCACATCGTCACGGGAGCGCAAAGCGCGGCCGAGAACATCATCAAGTGTGTGCGCCGTTGCGGCCTGGAGGTCGAGCAGCTCATGCTCAACCCGCTGACCAGCGCCCGTGCCGTTCTGACGGATGACGAGCGCGAACTCGGCGTGGCATTGATCGACATCGGTGCTGGAACGACCGATGTAGCGATCTTCACCAACGGTGCGATCCGGCATACGGCAGTCATTCCCATCGCCGGGGACCTGATCACCAGTGACATCGCCATGGCACTGCGTACGCCGACCAAGGATGCCGAGGATATCAAGGTCGAAAGCGGTTATGCCAAGCAGATGCTGGCCGATGCCGATTCACAGGTCGAGGTGCCGGGTTTGGGCGACCGCAGCCCGCGCATGCTGAGTCGGCAGGTTCTTGCCGGCGTCATCGAGCCGCGGGTGGAGGAAATCTTCTCGCTGGTGCACCAGATCATCCGCGATTCCGGCTGCGAGGAGATGCTCTCCAGCGGCATCGTGCTCAGCGGCGGCAGTTGCGTCATGCCCGGCATGGTCGAACTCGGCGAGGACATCTTTCTCAAGCCCGTGCGCCGCGGCATCCCGAAGTATGCCGGCGCGCTCGCCGATATGGTGGCCCAGCCGCGTGCCTCGACCGTCATGGGACTGCTCGAAGAGGCACGACTGGCGCGCCTGCGTGGCTTCAAGGTGGCACAAAAAAACGGCTCCATGAAAACCGCCTTCAGTCAGGTCAAGGACTGGTTTGTAGGGAACTTTTGATCATGCAAAACAAGCTTTGGCTGGCGCGGGGAAGCCACTTTTGGCGATGGCGTGGCAATCCGGGAATCCGGGATCGTCACCGCCTGCGGCCTTGCGACGAACCCGGGCGCCGAGCCAAGGTCTTCGGCAACTGTCAACGATTTGAAACTCCAGGAGAAAAAAATGCCTATTGAAATGATTGAAGAAACAGTGTTTAACCAGGGTACCCAGATCAAGGTCATTGGCGTCGGCGGGGGCGGCGGCAATGCGGTGGGACACATGATTGGCTGCGGCGTGCAGGGTGTGGAATTCATTTGCGCCAACACCGATGCGCAGGCCTTGGGGCGCAGCCATGCGCACAAATGCATCCAGCTCGGCAGCAGCGGCCTGGGTGCCGGCAGCAAGCCCGACAGGGGTCGCGAAGCGGCGGAGGCGGCTTTGGAGGACATCCGCGCGGCCATCGAGGGTGCGCACATGCTGTTCATTACCGCTGGCATGGGCGGTGGCACCGGTACCGGGGCCACGCCGGTGATTGCACGTGTCGCCCGCGAGATGGGTATTTTGACCGTGGGCGTGGTGACCAAGCCGTTTGAGTTCGAGGCCTCAAAGCGCATGCTCAACGCCGAGCAGGGGCTCATTGAGCTCGAAGCGAACGTCGATTCCCTGATAGTCGTGCTCAACGACAAGCTGCTCGAAGTGCTCGGCGATGACGTCAGCCAGGACGAAGCCTTCGCGCACGCCAATGATGTGCTGAAAAATGCCGTCGGGGGTATCGCCGAAATCATCAATGTTCCGGGGCATGTGAATGTCGATTTTGAAGATGTCCGCACGGTCATGGGGGAGCCGGGCAAGGCGATGATGGGTACGGCTGTCTCCGCGGGACCTGATCGGGCCCGAATCGCAGCGGAACAAGCCATCGCCTGTCCGTTGCTCGAGGGTATCGACCTCTCGGGGGCCAAGGGCGTGCTGGTGCTGATCACCGCCGCCAAAGGCTCGCTCAAGCTGGCCGAATCCAAGCTTGCGATGAACACGATTCGCGCCTACGCCTCGGCCGATGCGCACGTCATCTACGGCACGGCGTACGACGACAATCTGGGGGACGAAATCCGTGTCACGGTGGTCGCCACCGGCCTGAGCCGTCAGGGCGTGCGTCGGCCGGTGCCGTTGGTGGTGCATCAAACCCAGCAGCGCACGGGCACCCATGATGTCGACTACATGAATGTACCCACGCTCAATACGGCGGTGGGCAATGCGGGCGCGACGCTGACACCTTCGGGTATGGTGGGCGGGAGCCACGCGGTCTCGCCGCTGGTGCAACCCGACTACCAGTCCATGACGACGCCAAGCGTCTGGCGAACACGCGACCGGACCCAGGCTGCGGCCAAAGTTGACGCGCTGACCAGCGGCGGCATGGACGATCTGGAAATCCCGGCGTTTTTGCGAAAACAGGCGGACTAGTAAAATCAGGGCGTGCTCAAGCAACGAACACTAAAATCCCTGACCCGGGCCATCGGCGTGGGGCTGCACAGCGGGCAGCGGGTTGAAATGACCCTACGGCCGGCCCAGCCCAACACCGGGATCGTTTTTCGCCGGGTTGATCTCACCGAACCGGTGGAGATCCGGGCTCTGGCCACCGGGGTTTCAGATACCCGGATGGCGTCGACGCTCGCAAGCGGAGCGGTGAAGGTTCACACGGTTGAACATTTGATGTCCGCGTGCGCCGGCTTGGGAGTCGATAACCTGTACGTGGACATCACCGCCGAGGAATTGCCAATCCTCGATGGCTCGGCAGCATCTTTCGTCTTCTTGCTGCAAAGCGCTGGCATCGAGCAGCAGAATGCGCCGCGCAGCTTCATTCGACTCATCCGGCCCATCGAAATCTCCGAGGGCGAGGGAGCCGCGAAGAAGTGGGTTCGACTCGATCCGTACCATGGTTACAAGCTCAGTTTCGAGATCGGATTTGACCATCCTGCGGTTGACGCGACCGGGCAAAGGGTGGTGTTTGATCTGAGTGTGAACTCGTACGCCAAGGACATCGCGCGGGCCCGCACTTTTGGTTTTACAAGAGACGTTGAAGTGATGCGCGCCAACGGCCTGGCGCGTGGCGGGGGGCTCGACAATGTCATTGTGCTCGACGACTACAAGGTCTTGAATTCGGAGGGTTTGCGCTACGACGACGAGTTTGTGAAGCACAAGATTCTCGACGCGATGGGTGATCTTTACCTGATCGGCAAACCCCTGCTGGCGGCGTACAGTGCCTTTCGTTCCGGGCACGCGATGAACAATCAGCTGTTGCGCAAGGTGCTGTCAGACGCCGACGCCTGGGAGGTCGTGAGTTTTGACGATGAGGGGCTGGCTCCGACTGGCTTTGTCCACATCGCGCGGGCCTGGTAGGCCGATTCTCGCGCAGGGCTGGCATGCTGCTCTTTCGCTGGATCGTCCTGCTATTGCTGCTCGGGGCAGCAGTGTCATTTGCGTTTTATGCCGGCACGGGTCAACCACGTTTCAAGCGCTGGGGCTTGCTCACGTTGAAGTGGGTTTTGCTCGCCGGGTTCGGCTTTTTTGCGGTGCTGATTCTGCAACGGCTCGCCTGAGCTGGTCGGGGGGCGGATGGCGTACCGGCATGGCCAGCGGACTTCTCTGCCGGGACGCTACGAAGCCAAAGAAAAAGCCCCCGAAGGGGCTGCGTGAGCTTCGCTCAGGCGCTTATATTCGCAGCAAATACCAGACTGAGGAGACGGTGCCAGCCGCGGCGATCAGGTACACCATGACGGCAACCACCGAGTCCTGACGCAGGCCAAAGTCGAACAGCGTCACGCGCAGGCGGTGCGCGGCATGCCACAGGAACAGCGTGATGACGCCGAACAGGAACAACTTGCCAAACCAGTGTGCTGCGAATGCATGCAGCCGCTCATAGCTCAACAGATCGGGTGCGTGGCCCATGGCCAGCATCAGGAACAGCAGCGCCAACACCGGGGCCAAGAACGCCGCCAGCGTACCGCCTGCCGCAAACAGGCTCCAGAAAATGGGTTTATTTGACTTGGCCATGGTTACAGCACTCCTGCGAAAAACAAGACCACCAGCGAAGCTATTGCCCACACTGCGTAGTGAGCGCCAACGATATATTTCCCGTCAAGGAATTCTTCCCCCCTTTGCACCGGCATGGCCTTGGGTGTGACGTTGAACCAGTTGGCTGCATTGTGTACGGCAAACGCCAGGATGATGAACAGCCATAGCGCACTCCACGGGCCGGTCAGCGCGGCGACAAAGGAGTCAAAGGCAGCCTTGCCCTCGGATAGCCTTTCGATCGTGCACAGCATCAGCAGCGCAAACGCACCAATAAAGATGCAGGTCACCTCGCGTGACATGTAACGCAGGTAGCGTGGGTGCTTCAGGTACCAGCCAGTCTTGGAGACTTCGCGGACATAGGGTTTGCGGCTCATTTCGTGCCTCCGGGTAACAGATGTTCCTTGAACCAGTCGATCGTGCTGGCGACCTTGACCTGTTGCAGCGCGCCCGCAGGATCCACCGCCTTGGGACACACCTCGGAGCAGGCGCCGACGAACGAGCACTCCCAGACGCCCTCGTTGGTGGCAATGACCTCCTGGCGCTCGTCGCGTCCGGCGTCGCGCGAGTCCTGGTTGTAGCGGTGTGCCAGTGCAATGGCTGCAGGGCCGATGAACTTCGGCTGCAAGCCATATTCGGGGCAGGCGGCATAGCACAACATGCAGTTGATGCACATCGAAAACTGCCTGAACTTCATCAACTGTGCGGGCGTTTGCTTGAATTCGCCCTGTTCGACGGTCTTCTTTTCTTTCGGGATCAGATACGGCTTGACGCGTTTGAGCTTGTCGATGAAGTCATCGGCGACTGTCACCAGATCACGCTCGATGGGGAAGTTGGCCAGCGGCTCGACCCGAATTTCGCCTTCGTAATCGCGCAGAAACGCGTGACAGGATAGCTTGGGCTCACCGTTGACCATCATGCCGCAACTGCCGCAAACGGCCATGTGGCAGGACCAACGAAAATTCAGTGTCGGATCAATGCTTTCCTTGACCGCGTTGAGTGCGTCAAGCACCACCCATTCCTCTGGGCACATCAATTCATACTTTTGGAAATGCGGCTCCTTGTCCTTCTCCGGGTCGTAGCGAAGCACCGCAAGCTGGACCAGACGCTTCTTGAGTTGTGTCATTTGTGGTCTCCCGAATAGTCGCGCACGCCGGGTGGAGATTTGGTGATGACCACATCGAGGTAGTCCAAGCGTGGCGCTTGCAGCCCCTGGTAGTAGGCCATGCTGTGGCGCATGAAGGTCTTGTCATCGCGCTCGACGTAGTCCAGACGCTGATGCGCACCGCGTGATTCCTTGCGTGCCAGCGCACTGACCGTCAAGGCCTCGGCGCAGTCGAGCATGGAGCCGAGTTCCAGAACCTGGAACAGGTCGGTGTTGAAGACGTTGCTCTTGTCGTGCAAGACGATCTTCTGGTAGCGCTGGCGAAGCTCCGCAATCTTGTCAACGGCTTCCTGCAGTCCCTTCGCTTCACGATAAATGCCCGCGTTCTTCTCCATCGTGTCCATCATCTCTTTGCGCACACCCGACATCGACTCGGTGCCGTCGGTGCGCGAGAACAACTCGCGTATCCGCGCCTGGGACTCCTTGGCCTTGGCCTCAAGCACCGCGGTGTTGGGCGCGGGCAGGCCTTTCATGTGCTCGATTGCCGACATGGCCGCGCTCTTGCCGAATACAAGCAGCTCGACCAGCGAATTTGAGCCCAGTCGATTGGCGCCATTAAGGCTGACGCAGGCACATTCCCCGGCCGCAAAGAGCCCTGGGAGCGGGGTAGCCGCCTTGGTGTTGGTGGAAATTCCGCCCATCATGTAGTGCACCACGGGACGGATGGGGATCGCTTCCTTGACGATGTCGACGCCCAGATAGGAAATGCCGAGTTCGCGCACCAAAGGCAGGCGTTCGTCGATGTATTTTTCACCCAGATGACGCATGTCAAGCATCACACATTCGCCCCACGGTGTCGTCACAGTGTTGCCCTTTTGCAGCTCGTGCCAGTAGGCCTGGCTGACGCGGTCGCGCGGACCCAGTTCCATGGTCTTGAGTTGGGGCTTGCCAAGAGGGGTCTCCGGGCCCATGCCGTAATCTTGCAGATAGCGTCGGCCGTTCTTGTTCAGCAGCACACCGCCTTCACCACGGCAGGCTTCGGTCAGCAGGCTGCCGGTGTTGGGCAGACCGGTTGGGTGGTACTGCACGAATTCCATGTCCTTCAGCGGCACCCCAGCGCGGTAGGCCAGGGCCATGCCATCGCCGGTTTTGATAGCACCATTGGTGCTGAAGGGGAACATGCGACCGGCGCCACCGCCGCAAATGATGACCGCTTTGGCGTGGAACTGCTTGATCATGCCGCTGCGCATTTCCATGGCAGTCACGCCCTGGCAGCGGCCGTCCTCGACCAGCAGGTCAAGGGCAAAGTACTCGTCAAACCGCTGAATCGAGGGAAACTGCAGGGTCGTCTGGAACAGCGTGTGCAGGATGTGAAAGCCCGACTTGTCGGCGGCGAACCAGGTGCGCTGCTTCTTCATGCCACCAAACGGTCGCACGGCGATCGAACCGTCGGCTTGCCGGTTCCACGGACAGCCCCAGTGTTCCAGCTGGGTCAACTCCTTGGGTGCTTCGTGAACGAAATACTCGACGCAGTCCTGATCCGAGAGCCAGTCGCCCCCGCCGACGGTGTCGTCAAAGTGCAGATCAAAACTGTCGTCGGCCTTGACCACGCCAGCGGCACCCCCCTCGGCGGCGCAGGTATGGCTGCGCATCGGGTAGACCTTGGAGATGAGCGCGACGTG
>JAKANU010000396.1 GCA_021812315.1 Pseudomonadota bacterium | reverse complement strand
AAAAAGCGGTGCGGAGGAAATACCCCGAGCCATTGGCATGCATGACTTCGTCCTGGAAGACGTGAAGGAAACGCGCGCCATCTTCCCCTTCGATCTTTGGATGTTGCAGCGTCCCCTTGATTGCGTTGCTGGCCTGGGGGCCGACCGGCGCCAGCGCGCTGCCGATCTGCTGGCGAATGTCGGTGGTGAGATTCTGATGAATTTTCCAGCCTTCCCGCGCCTGACGCGGCGAAATTTCAAGCTCGCACTCGCCTGAACATGGCAAGGAAGATTTCGGCGTTGTCACCAGAGAGTTGCATTTGAAGCTATGAAATATTGCGAGCTTGTCCCCTTTCGCCGTTACTTGGTTCGGACGCTCGCAGGGTTGTTGCTCGCGGTCATGGCAATGGGCTGTGCGACCCGGCCTTACAACGCATCACTCGGCGGCGCCGATCCGGCAAGGGCCTACACATTCTTGAACCGACTTCCGCGCAACTCTCCGAAACTCTTCGTCGTTCTGACGTTCTCCGGCGGGGGGATGCGCGCTGCAGCCTTCACCCAGGGGGTTCTGGAAAAACTCGCTGAAACGCGGATCATTGTGGACGGTGAATCGCGCCGGTTGCTCGATGAAGTCGACGTCATCACGGCGGTCTCGGGTGGCAGTTTCACGGCTGCGTATTACGGCTTGTTCGGTGAACGCGTTTTCACCGACTTCCCGCAAGAATTCCTCTACAAGGACATTCAGGGAGAGATGATTTCCACTCTCCTCTCACCAGCGCAACTGATAAACATCTCTGCCCCCCACTACAGCCGCAGTGACGCCGTCGCTGAATACCTCGATCAGACCCTCTTCCGGGAGAAGACGTTCGCTGACCTGTCCAGCGACAGGCGCACACCGTACGTGATCCTGAACGCTACCGACCTGCACACGGGAATGACATTCTCATTCACGCAGATGCAATTCGATTATCTGTGCTCGGACCTCAACCGATTTCCCGTTGCCCGTGCCGTGATGGCCTCAGCGGCCGTACCCATCGTATTTGCGCCCATCGTACTGCGCAATCAACCGGATGATTGCCCGCAACGCCACCCGGCGTGGGTCAAACAGGCATTGGCCGAACGCAACCTGACGGACCGCCGATTCCATGCCGCCACCGCTCTGGCGAGTTACGCATCTCCGGAAACCGTCCCGTTTGTCCAACTTGTTGACGGCGGCATTGTTGATAACCTCGGCGTGCGCGGCAGCATCATGAGCCAAGTAAACCATTATGGGCACGTGATCGAGATGGCGGGCGCCTTTTCGCCCCAGGCCTTGGCGCAGGTGGAGCATGTGCTGGTGATCGCATCAAACACCCAAGCCACATCGGAACGCGACTGGCTTGGATCTGAAGAGGGTCCGGGCCTGATTGACACGGTCCAGGCACTCGCCGACGCGACCAATAACCTGCTTAGCGCGGAGACAACCTTGCTTGCACAACAGAGCTTTGATATGTGGGCCAATTTCATCAGCGAACGCCGGTGTCCAACGTGCGCCAAAGTGACTATCGATTTTTCTGTGCTGTCGTTCGATCATCTTTCCGACGCTGCCGAACGAACCCGATTCGGCACGACCCCCACTTCGTTTCGCCTTGACCGAGAAACCGTGGATGCCCTTCGCATGCTGCCCGACCGAATGCTGGATGCCTCGCCTGAATTTCGTGCCTTCCTCCGACGAATGCAGCCAACGCCCGGAACAGGGAAGAAATCGACCGCGGGGTCAGCGACCGATTGACCCTTGGCCGGAGCACGTAGTGGCTTTTTTAATCCCTTGAAAGACGATACGTTGGAACACTCAAACGAGACGTTTGGCGCACCTTGAACAACCCTCGTTGCCTAACATGAGTCATCGCAAAATGAGTCAGAGAATTTCTTTCTGGCACGGTCGTTTTAGCGTTTTATCAGGAGAATCCACCCATGTCTGCCACCCCACTTGTCAATAATCTTCAACCTGTCGAGCATGCCAGTGCCCAGGGCAAGCAAAAAGAAATCCTCGACACCGCCCTCAAACAAGTAGGTTTCATCCCCAACATGTACGCCAACATGGCCAATGCACCGGGTGTGCTCAGCACCTATTTGCATGGCTACGGCTTGTTCCGTAGCGAATCTGGCCTGAAACCAGCCGAGCAGGAAGTGGTGTTTCTGGCGATCAGCCAGGTCAACGGCTGCAAATACTGTACCGCTGCACACAGCATGATCGCCGAGAAAATGTCCGGTGTGCCAGCCGACGTGTTAACAGCAATCCGCGCGCAAACTGCCATTCCAGATGCCAAACTGGCCACGCTGTACGCCACCACCGTTGCCATGGTCAAAAGCCACGGCCAGCCGAGTCCCGAGACAGTGAAGACGTTCCTGGACGCCGGCTACAAGGAAACCGACTTGATGTACATCGTCTTGGCCATTGCCGTCAAAACCCTGAGCAACTTCAGCAACCACCTCTTTGCCACGAAGGTTGACGAGCGGTTTGCCGCCTACAAAGTCGATTAAACACAGCCGCTCATGACACCCAGTTTTATACCTGAGAAGTTTGAACGTGTCATGGGCTGCACGCCAGCTGATCTGGTATCGTGGCTGCCAGGGGCATTGCCTGCAGCCGCCTTGACGATGGACGCACGCCATGCAAATTGCACCGCAAAACTGCCTGACGGCGTCTTGAAAATGCGTTGGTCAACACTGCCCGATGCGCATATTGCCTTATTGACGATACCGCGTTTGAGCGTTTGTTTTGAGTAC
>JAKANU010000395.1 GCA_021812315.1 Pseudomonadota bacterium | reverse complement strand
ACCGGTCTTGCGGCGGTTTTGGGTCTGCTGTTGGCACTGTTAGTGTTTCTGGTGCTGCGACGGGTACCACAACAGGCGCGGCGCATGCTCGATACGATGTACGACGAGAAGGAGCGCGCGCAGGTCACCTTGAGCTCCATCGGCGAAGGCGTCATCACCACCAACGACGAGGAAGTGATTGAATTTCTCAATCCAGTGGCCGAGCTGATCACCGGGTGGTCGCAGGCCGAGGCCAGGGGCCGCCATCTCTCGGAAGTGATGCAGCTGCTTGACGAGAAGACCCGCCAGCCCACAGCGACCTCCATGGGGCTGGCCCTGCGCGAGAACCGCATCAACTCGACCGAGGCGCAGGTTCTGCTGCGCACACGCGACGGTATCGAGCGTGCCGTTGAAGACAAGGCGGCGCCGATTCACGATCGGCATGGCCGTGTCGTCGGCGGTGTCGTGGTCCTGCAGGACGTCAGCGCGGCGCGGCGGATGGCGCAACGCCTGTCCTGGGCGGCGACACACGATGCGCTAACGGGCTTGTTCAATCGCAGCGAGTTCGAAAGGCTGGTTGATGCGGCCCTTGAGAGTGCACACAACCAGGGAGCGCAGCATGTGCTGATGTACATGGATCTGGATCAGTTCAAGCTGGTCAACGACAGTTGCGGGCACGCCGCCGGGGACACTCTCTTGCGCCAGGTTTCGAGCCGACTGCAGGGAAAGTTGCGCCAGTCTGACACACTGGCACGCCTGGGAGGTGACGAGTTTGGTGCCCTGCTTGAAGGCTGTCCGCTTGACCGCGCCGAGCTGATCGCCGCCGATCTGGTGTCGGCTCTGGGTGACTACCGGCTGATCGTCGAGAGCAAAGCCTTTAGCGTCGGTATCAGTATCGGGTTGGTGGTGATCAACGCGCAGAGCCAGAGCGCGGCCGAGGTCTTTGCAGCGGCCGACTCGGCGTGCTATGCGGCCAAGGAGCGGGGATCGAATCAGGTTCGTGTGTATCACGGTGCCGACGAACACATCGTGCAGCGACGCGAGGAGGTCAATTGGGCCTTGCGCCTGACGCGCACGCTCGAAGAAGAGCGCTTCACCTTGCACTACCAGTCTTACCAGGGGTTGGGCGTAGGGGACAACGCCGGGCAACACATCGAAATCCTCCTGCGCATGATCGACGAAGACGGACAGTTGGTGATGCCGGGCAGTTTCATCCCCGCGGCCGAGCGCTACAACGTGATGCCCGACATCGATCGCTGGGTGATCAGGAATGTCTTTGCGCGGTACCACGACCTGGCCAGGCAGTTGGGCGCGCCACTGACCTGCGCCATCAACCTCTCCGGGACCACGATCAACTCCAGCGGGTTGTGCGAGTTCATTCGCAGCCACGCGCTGATGCATGACCTGCCCAGGCGTTCAATCTGCTTCGAGATTACCGAGACCGCCACCATCAACAATCTGCGTGGCGCAGCGCAGTTCATGCACGACATCAAAGGCCTCGGGTTTCTGTTTGCACTCGATGATTTTGGCATCGGCACGAGTTCCTTCGGGTACCTGCGAAACCTGCCGGTGGACCTGCTGAAAATTGATGGAAGTTTTGTGCGCGACATCGCGACCGATCCTCTGGATCGCGCGATGGCAGAGACCATCAACCGGGTGGGACACATCATGGGGCTCGAGACGGTTGGCGAGTTCGCCGAGTCTCAGACAGTGATCGACGAGTTGCGGGAAATGGGCGTGAATTTCGCCCAGGGTTATGCCGTGCACAAACCGCAGAGACTGCCGGCACCGTTAACCCATCGGGACCGATTGCCGGTGCTCACGACCACCGTCGAGGAACCCGCCACGCCGGGGCTCTGAGCGCGGGAGTCACGATGGCGCGAATTGCGCGATCATTTCGATTTCGACGCAGGCACCGAGCGGAATTTGGGCCACGCCGAAGGCGCTGCGGGCATGCGTGCCACGTTCGCCGAAGACCTCGACGATCAATTCGCTGGCACCGTTCGTGACCAGATGCTGCTCGGTGAAATCTCCCGTGGAGTTGACCAAGGACATCAGCTTGACGATCCGCTCGATACGATTGAGGTCGCCAACGGCGGCGTGCAGGGTCCCGAGCAGGTCGATGGCGACCGCCCGGGCCGCCGCCTTGCCATCTTGTGTTTGCAAGTCTTTGCCGAATTGCCCGACCCAGGGCTTGCCTTCGCGCTTGGCAATGTGGCCGCTGAGAAAAACCAGCGAGCCGGTTACAACAAAGGGCACGTAGGCTGCGGCCGGGACGGCAAGCTCGGGTAGCGTGATGCCAAGAGTCTGCAACTTGTCATAGACGTTCATGATGATTCCTCGGTTTGCCGGTTCAGGTATAAAAAAGGTCTGGATGGCTTGTCGCACAAGCGTTGGCAGCTATCGAATGCATAGCATCAAGGTTCGCCATCGAAAATTCGCCTCACAGTCACTGCCACTGCCAGAGTATGACTCGTGCCGCCGCGAATCACACCGCGCAGCGGCGAGACGTCGGCAAAGTCGCGTCCGACCGCCAGTTTTACATAATCTTCCCCCGGTGTGAGCCAGCCGCCGCGGTTGTTGGTGGGGTCCAGGTCATACCAGCGCTGCTCTTCGGGAAGATCAGGCAGGTAGACGCAGACCCAGGCGTGCGAGGCGTCGCTGCCCTGCAGTTTGATGGTTCCGGGCGCCGGCAGGTTGAGCAGATAGCCGCTGACATAGCGGGCGGCCAGACCGATGGAGCGCAGACAGGAAATCATGATGTGGGCA
>JAKANU010000394.1 GCA_021812315.1 Pseudomonadota bacterium | reverse complement strand
ACAATGGCCATTATCGGCGTATGTCTCACTTGCTTTCCGCAATCCGGAAGTGCCGCGATCACCATAACGACTGCCATGGTCATGCTCGCGCTCGCCATGTATCGTTCAGCCTCAGCTGGCGGCGGAAGGAAACTTGGCGTGCATTCAGTGCGACTGGATCGCTGATGCGGCAACTGCGCTAAGCGCTTACTTCAAGAATTTCCACGGGCCCCCCCGGGCGGCCGTCATCAAAAACACCGATGGCCAGCCTGCCTGTTTTCCAAGCCTGGACGTCCAGGTTCGCCCTACGCTTGCCCACGAATGGGCCATCGGGATCCGCATCGTGCCCATGCACGACGTAACGGCGCCCGTAACCGCGGTCGGCACCCCTGGGGTATCGTCTCCAAAGCAATATTTCTTCCTTCTGGGCATTTAGGGAAACGCTGGCATCAACCGCGGCGTGGACGTAGACCCGATATTGATCGACGTGCAAGACACGTAGATTATCCATCCATTCAAGGTGAGTGCGTGGAAGCTCTCGCAAATCCGGGCGGCCTGATGCCTCGTCATAGGACGCCAAAGTCAAGCTGCCGCCGTTTCTGGTCCACCATTCGAGCTCTGCCTGCGCCTTGCAGACCGCGAGCATCATGGCCTCGTGGTTGCCCTTCAAGTTGACGATCTCGAAGCCCTCGAGCTTCCAGCCCATGAGGCGTTCGACGACCTGCCTGCTCGAAGGACCGCGGTCGATGTAGTCGCCCAAGGTGACGATGGTTCCGCTGTGTCCAACGGCATGGCGCGCGATTGTATCGATCGCCATCTCGAGCAGATCAAGGCGTCCGTGAATATCGGGTATCGCGTAGGTCCGGCTCATCGGTTTCCGGACATCAAGAGCTCGGTGCCGGGCCCCTCACCCGCCGCATGAGACCGATGAAGAAACCCAGCAGTGAATCGAACAGGAACATCAGCGCAAGAGCAATGACGAAGAGGCTTATACCCGTCAAATCGTGCACGATACCTTCGAGCAGATCAGGCCCGCCATAGTAAGCGATCAGAACCAGCGCGAAAACCCGAATGAAGTTGGCCAAAATTGTTATCGGAATGATCGCGGCAAGCAAAACGACACTCCTGATCTTCTCCTGCCGGCGGAATGCATAAGCATAGAACACGCCGATCGCTGACAGCGCGAAGATAGAGTTCATACCCGAGCAGGCATCCTTGACCAGGAGCTGGTAGGTCCCGATCATGATCATCACGCCGTTCTGGGCGACGGGAAAACCAAGCGCGTAGAGCACGCGCGCCACAACATCCGAGATGAATACCTTCAACGGGATAGTGGCAGCATCGATGATCCAGTCCGGCATCGGGATGGCGAACAACAGGAACCCAATTGGAAACGCGAATGCCCGCAGGACTGGCCAACCGGCAACCATTAGCACGGAGCCAATGACTACCAGGACGAATGAGAACACTTCGGCAAACAGCACCCCCTGCTGAATCCGCGCCAGGTACAAGATGACCAAGCCGAGGATGAGGGTTGCCCATCCAGCGATTGGCGCCGGCGCTACCGCGGTTACCTTCAGCCGGTCGCGCGATTGCCACACCAACCAAATCGACGCCGCGATGATGAGAGGACCGTGGCCCTCCTGTTCGGTTTGCCAGGGTCCATCAATCAGATCCGATACCGTGGGCGCATAGGCAACGAGGATCGAGGCAACAAGAAGCCCAATCCACGGCAGGTTGCCGGAGAACACACGACCTTCGCTCTTTTTCAGCTGCACGACACTCATCCGCCGGTCAACGTGTCCCCTGACTTCTTCTTATCGTCATGACCAGCACGTAGGCAATTGCAGCAACGATCAGGATCGCTGCAAGCAAAGCCGAGCCTTGATTGCCAACCTGATTGGCAACAGCCAGTACAATACCTCCCAGAACAAAATGCAGGAGCGTGCGTTGATCGCGATCCGTAAATTGGAAGAAGGCGATCACCAAACCTACAAAACTCGTCACTGTTACGACGTCAAAAACCGTGGTCATCAGTGCGATGTATCCAAGAAATACCGATGAAAAAAGCGCCTCTACTTTGCGGCGGTATCGCCTTGCATGATCTTGGCATAGTCACCATCGTATTTCGCTTCAAGATTTGCTGAGTAGGCCGCCAATCCCGCCTCGGCCTTGATGGCCTCCACGCGCATGATCTGGCGTGCAGCGTTTGCGGCAGCTTCGCCTGTCAGCGGCCGCAATTCGTCGCCGAGTACCTTGAAGAAAAGTCCGTTCTGGCCTGACCGGATGAAGAAAATGTCATCGGGCCGTTTTGCGGCGATCGCGGAATTGAATTCGTTCGGCAGATCTCCGCTGCTCAGAACTCCCTGGGAGCGGTTAAATGGGATTCCATTGGAGGTGAGCCTTTGCGCAATCTCATCGAGGACTTTGGCGTCCCGGCTGGCTTCAACAAGCGCCTGTGCCTTTGGTCCCATGGGAAATACGATCTGCTCCACCGACAGAGCCTTTCGGGCCGCAAACTTGGAGGGGTTGTTTGCGACAAACGACTCGACGTCAGCCTGATTCGGCGCCTTCGAGGCAACCGTGCGCATCAAATACGCGTTCTCCAGGACCTGCTCACGCGCGCGAAGCAGTTCAAGCAGAACGCCTGGCTCGCGGTCGAGCTTCAAATTGAGCGCCTGGTTCAAGAGGTAGTTGCGAAGTACCAGCGGTGACAGCAGCGGCGTGATGACGGCCGGGTCTTTCTGTTTGTCGGGGGAGATGTTGGCAA
>JAKANU010000062.1 GCA_021812315.1 Pseudomonadota bacterium | reverse complement strand
TCCATGCCGTACCAGGATCAGGAAAAGCAGCGCTTCATCTGGGGCGCAACTGCCGGCATGCTGCGCAATTTTTACCGTTTGTTGGCGGCCTGAGATTCCTGGGGCCGCTATGATGCTCCGATGAGCTTCATTTCGGTATTGCTGGCCCTGCTGCTCGAGCAGGCGCGACCGCTGGTTCCGGGGAATCGGGTGCATGGCGCCATGCGGATGTGGGTCCGCTGGAGCGCGAGGAATTTCGACGCCGGTACGCCGTTTCACGGCTGGCTGGCGTGGACGCTGGTCGCTGCAGTTCCTTCGCTGGCGGTTCTGGTCATTTATTGGTGGCTGCATCTGTACGCGGGATGGCCGTTGGCCGTGCTGTGGAGTGTTGCTGTTCTCTACGCGACGCTTGGATTTCGCCAATTCAGCTTTCATTTCACGCAACTACGCGACGCTCTGACCGGTGGCGAGGAGGGCCGCGCCCGGGAGTTGCTTGCGCAGTGGCAGCAGATCGACGTCAGTTCGTTGCCACGCAGCGAGGTATTGGGTCTGGTGATCGAGTATTCGGTGCTGGCCGCGCATCGCCACGTGTTTGGTGTGCTGGCATGGTTTTCCGTGCTTGCCGCCTTTGGCCTTGGGCCCGCCGGGGCCGTGCTTTATCGGTTGAGTGAATTCGTCGCGCGTTACTGGCGACATCAAGGCGGAAGCCAGAATCATCCGGTGAGTGAGGCACTGCGCCAGACAGCCGACGATGCTTGGGCACTCGTCGATTGGCTGCCGGCGCGTATCACGGCAATCGGCTTTGCGATTGTTGGCAGCTTTGAGGAAGCGATTGACAGTTGGCGCAATTTTGAACCGCGGTTTGCCGGAGACAACGACGGCATCGTTCTGGCGGCAACCTCCGGCGCCGTCAATATCGAGTTGCATCGGGCCCGGCCGACAGGAAGCCCGCCCGGAGTCGGCGCTGGCGAGGCCAATCAGCGCCGCATTGATCAGCAGGCGCCGGGCATCGGTGCCGGACAGGTTCCCGAACTGGCCCACCTCGCCGTGATCGTCGGCCTCGTGTGGCGTACCGTGGTCATGTGGATGCTGCTGTTGGCCCTGCTGACACTGGCACACCTGCTGGGCTGACTCAGGTCCGGGCGCGTCTGTGGTGTGGCGCGTTGGCCACAGCCAGCGCCGTCATGTTGACAACACGACGCACCGTTGAGGACGGCGTGAGAACGTGAACCGACGCGGCGGCCCCGAGCAGGATCGGTCCGACCGTTACTCCGTGCCCACCAGTCATCTTCAGCACGTTAAACAGGATGTTGGCGGCATCGAGATTCGGACAGATCAGGACGTTGGCTTCGCCCCTGAGTTCGCTGTCCATCAAGGCGGCATGGCGCATATCTTCCGACAGCGCAGCGTCGCCGTGCAACTCTCCGTCGCATTCCACATCAGGTGCGAGTTGGCGAAACGACTCGTAGGCCTGACGCATCTTGAGCGCGGACTTGCGGCTCGAAGAACCATACATCGAATGCGAGAGAAACGCGACTTTGGGCGGCAGGCCAAAACGTCGGACCTCCTCGGCGGCCATCATGGCAATGCCGGCGAGTTGTTCAGCCTCCGGGTCTTCGTTGACGAAGGTGTCGGCAATGAAAAGCGTACGCTTTTCCATCATCAGGGCATTCAGCGCTGCGAAACCTGAGGCGCCCTTTCTTGCCCCGATAACGTCACGAACATGGTCGAGATGCACATCGAAGCGACCGTGCAGTCCGCACAGCATGGCGTCCGCATCGCCCAACTTGACCATCAATGAGCCGATGGTCGTGGTCGAGCGGCGCACGGCGGCCTTGGCCGCTTCGATCGATACCCCCCGGCGCCCCATGATCTTGTGATAGGTTTCCCAGTACTGGCGGAATCTCGGGTCGTCTTCAGGGTTGACGCAGGAAACATCCTTGCCCAGCCGGATGCGCAGGCCGGCCTTGAGCAAGCGTGCCTCGATCACCGCCGGTCGCCCAATCAGGATCGGCTGCGCCAGGCCCTCGTCCACCGCCAGTTGCGCGGCCCGCAGCACCCGTTCATCCTCGCCTTCGGCGTAGGCGACTCGCTTGGCGTCGTCTGCCACAGCCTTGGCTGAGGCAAAGACCGGGCGCATGAACATGCCGGTCTGATAGACAAAGCGCGACAACTGCTCCCGATAGGCGTTCATGTCCTTGATCGGACGCGCTGCGACACCGGATTCTTCTGCGGCTTTTGCCACGGCTGGTGCAATGCGCAGGATCAGGCGCGAGTCAAAGGGCGTAGGAATCAGATACTCGGAACCAAAAACAAGTTCCTGGCCCGCGTAGGCCGTGGCCACCTCCTCGCTGATATCGGCTTTGGCCAAGTCGGCGATCTGGCGCACACAGGCCAACTTCATGGCCTCGGTGATCTTGGTCGCTCCGCAGTCCAATGCGCCCCTGAAGATATACGGGAAACACAAGACGTTGTTGACCTGATTCGGATAGTCGGAACGGCCCGTGGCGATGATGCAGTCGGGTCGCGCGGCCTTGGCGAGTTCGGGCCGAATTTCGGGTTCCGGGTTCGCCAGTGCCAAGATGATGGGTTTGGGAGCCATGGTCTTGACCATATCGGCGGTTAAGACCCCGGCGGTTGAGCAGCCCAGGAAGACATCGGCTCCATCGACCACGTCAGCGAGCGTGCGCAAGCTCGTCTTCTGGGCGTAACGCGCTTTGGATTCGTCGTAGCCGCCGGGGCGCCCTTCGTAAACCAGCCCTTTGGAGTCGCAGACAAAAACATTGTCGCGGGTCACGCCCAGCCCGACCATCACGTCCAGACATGCCAACGCGGCGGCACCCGCTCCTGAGACTGCGATACGCACCTTCCCAATGTCCTTGCCGACGAGTTCGAGCCCGTTGAGCAGCGCCGCGCTGGAAATGATCGCTGTGCCGTGCTGATCGTCGTGAAACAGCGGAATATTCATGCGCTCGCGGAGCTTTTTCTCGATGTAGAAGCACTCCGGCGCCTTGATATCCTCAAGGTTGATGCCACCCAGAGTGGGCTCCATGGCCGCGATGATCTCGACGAGTTTGTCGGGATCGCGTTCGGCCAGTTCAATATCGAACACGTCGATACCGGCAAACTTCTTGAACAGACAACCCTTGCCTTCCATCACCGGTTTGGACGCCAGCGGGCCGATATCGCCCAGACCGAGCACGGCCGTGCCATTGGTGATCACGCCCACCAGATTGCCTCGCGAGGTATATTCGGCCGCAAGCGATGGATCTGCCTCAATGTCCAGACAAGGGTAGGCCACGCCCGGCGAATAGGCCAGCGACAGGTCGCGTTGATTGGAGAGTGGCTTGGTGGGCGTTACCGATATCTTGCCTCGGGTCGGACTACGGTGGTATTCGCGGGCTGCCTCGCGTAACGTGTTTTCTGCTTGGGAGAGTGTCTTGGTCATAGAGGGTTCCTGCTTTCGATTCGTAGACAAGGAGGCGCTCGGTGACGTGTTCGGTCATCGGCCAGACCCGATTATGCTTTGTCCGGGATCAATTCCGGCGCATGGTAGAGCGGCGAGGTCGATTACAGTGTGAGTTGTCTCTGGCGCCGCCATCTTGCACAAGGAATGCGGGCGCAGAGCAAGTTCGAAGAGACAATGGATGGTGGATGGCGACGATTGACGATAGCTTTCTGGGGCGTTTGGCTCACGAACAGGCCTGTCTGGTGACCCTGCATTCGGCGCGTGGTTCATCTCCAAGGGAGCCAGGTGCCTGGATGGCGGTCTTCGCTGAGGGTAGCGTTGGTACCGTGGGCGGCGGTCGTCTCGAATATGAAGCGATTGCCCAGGCGCGCCAGTGGCTGCTCGCACAAACCCGGGGCAAGACCTTGCGAAAATTTGCGCTGGGCCCGGCGCTGGGACAGTGTTGTGGCGGCGAGGTCCAGCTTGGATTCGAGTGTGTCGGTGCAGCCGATATTGCTTCGCTGCGTGAACGCTTGCAGGCGCCGCGTCAACCGATTGCGCTTTTCGGTGCCGGGCACGTGGGGCAGGCCTTGGTGCGTGTCTTGATTGGCTTGCCGTTTCGCGTGCACTGGATCGACAGCCGGGAGCAAGTCTTCCCGCAAGATCTTCCCCTTGACATCCAAGCCGAGCATTCAGATCCGCCGAGTGCTGTCGTGGCCGATCTGCTGCCACAGTCGCGGGTGCTGGTGATGAGTTTCAGCCACGCCGAGGATCTGCAGGTGATTGCATCATGTCTTCGGCGTCAGCGCCAGAGGCAGGACTTGCCCTTTGTCGGCCTGATCGGCAGCGCGAGCAAATGGGCGAGCTTCCGCCGGCAACTGCTGGCGCGGGGATTCACGCAGGATGAGTTGGCACATGTTACTTGCCCGATTGGCGTCGCCGGGATTGTGGGCAAGCAGCCGGCGGTCATCGCGGTGGCTGTGGCGGCGCAACTGCTGCAGACCCTCGCGAGCACGCCTGCAACCGAGTAGTCCAAGCTCATGGAAACGCGTCGTCCCAAGCGTGCCCGACAAGTGACTTACGTGTTGCTGTGCGCAGCGGCACTGGCAGCCAGCGTGGCTTGGATAGCGTCGGAGTGGCTAGACGTGAGTGCCGACCGCGCTACGGATTCAATAGCGGCTGACGCTTATCCAGCGGACCTTTCAGACCGTTTTGACTACTCATCGATGCAACATGTTCTGGCCCGGCACTGCTTGCCCTGTCATGGCCGAAAAATGCAAATGAAGAATATCCGACTCGATGCCGCGCGCTACGTCAAGGCCTACGCCCCCTACATCTACCAGCAGGTGGTGACCACGGGCCGCATGCCCCTGGGAAACAGCACCGGTATGACTGATGCGGAACGCCAATTCGTCGCACGCTGGTTCAACGCCGGTGCGCCCACGGATTAGGTGGCCCGCGGCTTCATTCCACCCACGCTCCGGATGCGTCCACTCGAGCGCCTGGCTTGGCTTCGTGACAATCGTTTACAACTATTGCTCGTGCGACTGTCCTTCAGGACTGGACCGCCAGACGTTGCAATGGACACGGACGATCGGTGCTTAACCTAACAGGAGCTTATGATGAAGATGCGAACCCTTGTTGCCGCATTGCTTTTCACAGTTGGCGGCGTGGTGCTGGCGCAAACCCCGCCCGCAGTGGCCCCGGTCGGAGGCAACGATCCGGCGGCTACCCCGGGGCTGGACCAGCGTCAGGCGCGCCAAGAGCGACGCATCAACCAAGGCGTTGCTTCCGGTCAACTCACCCCCAAGGAAGCCAGACGCCTGAAGGCTCGCGAGCGTCGCTTGCAAGCGGCCAAGCTCGCTGCCAAGTCCGATGGTGTGGTCACCAAGCGCGAGCGCAGGAGGCTGCAGCATTTGGCCGACCGCAATAGCCGGGCCATCAAACGCCAGAAGCACGACGCTCAAAAAGCCGCCCCGGCAAACTAGGTTTCGCTCGCTTTCGAAGTGTTGGCCTGGTCAGCTTCGGTCGTGAACGCGTCCGCGAAGAACTGCTCGGAGGGCAGGCCGGCCTGCAAGAAGGCGCCTCGGGCCGCCTCGACCATGACCGGGGCACCGCAGGCGTATACCTGATGCCGTGACAAATCGGCAAAGTCCTCCAGCACTGCCAGATGTACGAAGCCGGTTCGCCCTTGCCATGCGTCCTGCGCCAAGGCATCGGAAACGACGGGGACGTAGCGCAACTGCGGCATCGCGGCGAGTTGCTCGTTGATCCACGGCTCAAGGTAAAGGTCGTGTGGTCGGTAGCCGCCCCAGTACAAGACCGCAGGGCGTTTCATGCCGCGGGAGTGCATGTGTTCAATGATCGCCTTGATCGGCGCCAGGCCGGTGCCTGAGGCCAGAAAGATGATCGGACGGTCACTGTCTTCGCGCAGGAAAAAGCTGCCATAAGGTCCTTCGATGCGCACGATGTCTCCCTCCTTCATCGTGCCAAACAGCGCATCGGTAAATCTGCCGCCGGGCCGATGCCGGACATGGAACTCCAGCACGCAAGCCCCGACGCCCGGCGCATTGGCCATTGAGTAGCTGCGCTGCGAGCCGTTGGCCAGCTTCACCTCGACGTATTGGCCGGGCCGGTAGATCAGGCCATCGTTAGCCGGCAACTGCAGACTGAGAAGCATGACGTCTTGAGATTTTCGCTGCATGGTACGCACGCGAGCCGGCAATTTCCGAACTCGCATCGGGCCGCCGCTGCCCACTTGGGGCGACTCCAGCACGACATCGCTGTGCGCGAAGGCGCAGCAGGTCAGCACCATGCCCTGTTGCTGCTCGTGCAGACTCAGCGCCTTGCTTTGATGCGTCCCCTGGACCACCTCACCGGCGAGTCTCAGGCATTTGCACGAACCGCAAGCACCGTCCTGGCAACTGTGGGGCAGCAACACCTCGGCGCGCAGGGCAGCGGCCAGAATCGTCTCACCGCGGTGCGCGAGAAAGGTGACCTCGCTAGGTTTGACGGTGATGCGCAGGTCCTGCGCCGAGCTTTCCTTGCTGGGCATGTTTTCGGTATCCTTGGGTGGCGGGTGTTTGTTCTGCCCGCGATTTTGCCCTCAATTGAAAGACCCTTGACCATGTCCCACGTCGCCCATTCGGGTGCCCTGCCAGCAAGGTTTCGCCGTACCCGCATCCTGATTGTTGGCTGCGGCGACATTGGCTTGCGCGTGGCCAGAGTCTTGCGTGGCCGGGCGAACCTCCTGGCACTGAGCTCGAGCACGCACCGCACGGTGGAGCTGCGCCAGGCCGGAGTCAAGCCCCTGCAGGGCGATCTCGACCTGCCCGCCACATTGCGCCGACTTGCGGGTCTGGGCCATCTCGTGATCTACCTGGCACCGCCGCCGGGTACGGGCTGGACCGACCCGCGCACCCTTGCTCTGACTCGGGCGCTGCGCCTGCGCCAACCGCCGCAGGGCCTGGTTTACGCCTCCACGAGTGCTGTCTACGGCGACTGCCAAGGCCAGATTGCTATCGAAACAAGAACTACCAACGCCTATACGCAAAGGGCTTGGAGGCGATTTGATGCGGAAAAAAGCGTCCGGTTCCTGGGTCGGTCGGCTTTCGTGCGGGCGAGCATCTTGCGGGTTCCGGGTATCTATGCCCCGGACCGGGAGGGCGGCACCCCGCGCCAGCGTCTCGAAAAGGGCATGCCGGTGCTGCAAGCCAGCGACGATGTGTTCACCAATCATATTCATGCCGACGATCTGGCGCGCGCCTGCGTCGCCACACTCAGGCGTGGCCAGCCACAGCGCGTATATAACGTCAACGACGACAGCGCGATGAAGATGGGCGACTACTATGATCTGGCCGCCGACTTGTATGGTTTGCCACGACCACGGCGCCTGCCGCGCAGTGTCGCGAGCGACCAGTTGCCCCTGATGCTGCTGAGCTTCATGAACGAATCCCGGCGCATGGACAATACACGCATGAAGCGCGAGCTGCGGCTGAAATTGCACTATCCGACGGTCCACAGCGGTCTGTTGACGGGTGCGGGCGTCAACCCCTCGCCGACCCAAGCATAATTGACGCCAACAGCGACCTGTGTCACTGACCAACTAATTGAACCGGAGAGAGAGTCATGGCGAGTAACAAGAAGTACGTCTATTCATTCGAAGAAGGAGACGGCAAGGACAAACAACTGCTTGGCGGCAAGGGTGCCAATCTGTGCGAAATGACGCAGATTGGGCTGAACGTGCCGCCCGGCTTCGTCGCCACGACGCAGGCGTGCAACGCTTACTTGGAGAGAAACCAGCTACCGGAAGGGTTGATGGACGAGATCAGAAGCCACATGGCGGCGCTGGAAAAAAAGACCGGCAAGCGCTTTGGCGACGGCAAGAACCCCCTGCTGATCTCGGTTCGCTCGGGCGCCGCGATGTCGATGCCCGGCATGATGGACACCATCCTGAACCTTGGTCTGAACGACGTTTCATTGCACGGATTGATTGGTCAAACTGGAAACGAGCGCTTTGCCTACGACGCCTATCGACGCTTCATCCAATTGTTCGGAAAGATCGCGCTCAGCATCAGTGACGAGCTGTTTGATGCTCGCATGGCGGCCATCAAACGCAAGTACGGCGCACCGATGGACGTCGACCTGAACGTCGATCACCTCAAGGAATTGGCTGGTGAATTTCTCGCCATCGTCGAGCGGCACACAGGAAGACCGTTCCCGCAGGACCCCTTCGAACAACTCGAAATTGCCGTGGCGGCGGTATTTCGCTCCTGGATGGGCAAGCGCGCAGTCGACTACCGTCGGCAGTTTCGGGTGACCAAGGCTCAGGCCAATGGCACGGCGGTGAGCATTTGCACGATGGTGTTTGGCAACATGGGCAACGATTCAGGCACCGGCGTTGGCTTCACGCGCAACCCTGGAACCGGCGAAAACGTGATCTATGGTGAGTATCTGGTCAACGCCCAGGGCGAGGACGTGGTTGCCGGCATTCGTACCCCCAAGGCGATTGCCGAGATGGAACAGGAAATGCCTGAAATCCACCGCCAACTGATTGCTCTGCGTACCCGCTTGGAGTCGCATTACCACGAGGTGCAGGACTTTGAGTTCACCATTGAAAAGGGCATTCTTTACTGCCTGCAAACGCGCAATGGCAAGATGAACGCGCGTGCCATGGTGCGAACCTCGGTCGAAATGTTTCATGAGGGGGTCATTTCAAAGGAGCGGGCGCTGCTGCGCATCGAACCGGCGATGCTCGAGCAACTCCTGGTGCCACAGCTGGCACCGAATTTTCATGCCAAGTCGCTGGCGCAAGGGCTTTCAGCCTCTCCTGGCGCTGCCTCGGGCAAGGTGGTGTTTGACGCAAATACGGCCGAATCGCGCGGACGCGCCGGTGAAAAAGTCATTCTGGTGCGCGAGGAGACCAAGCCCGAAGATATCCACGGCTTCTTCCAGGCCCAGGGCATTCTCACCAGCCGCGGCGGCAAGACCTCGCACGCGGCGGTGGTCGCACGCGGCATGGGCAAACCCTGCGTGTCCGGGTGCGAGCAGATCGTCATCAACGATCAATTGCGGACCGCACAAGTGGGTAACACCACATTGCGCGAGGGTGATGTGATCACCATCGACGGCGGGACCGGCCATGTCTATGCCGGCGAGGTGCCGACGGTAGAGGCCGAGTTTTCGCAGGAAATGAACACACTTCTGGCCTGGGCCGACGAAGTCGCGATACTCAAGGTGCTGGGCAATGCCGATACCCCGGTGGACGCAGCGCGCGCTCGCGAATTTGGTGCCAAGGGCATCGGCCTGTGCCGCACGGAGCGCATGTTCAACAGCACTGATCGGTTGCCGATCGTGCAGGAAATGATCCTTGCCGAGACGCCCGAAGACCGACAGTCAGCGCTGGACCGTCTGCTGCCGATTCAGCGCGCCGACTTTACGGGAATCTTCAAAGCGATGAAGGGCCTGCCCGTGACCGTGCGCCTGCTGGATCCGCCGATGCATGAATTCCTGCCCACGGCGGCGCAACTTGAACTCGAAATCGCACACCTGCATCAGTTGCGCGACACCATCAAGGCACTCGAAGAGTTGCCCGACACGCTCAAGCTGCTCAATCCCAAGCTGTACCAGCAATACTCGGACGGTCTGACGCAACTGATGAAGGGATTGCATACCTTTAAGGACTCGCACCTGGAAGACGATGTCATCGGGAAGAAGGAAAAAATCCTGAAGAAGGTGCGGGCCTTGGCTGAAGTCAACCCGATGCTCGGTCACCGCGGTGTGCGTCTCGGGATTACTTACCCGGAAATCTATTCGATGCAGATACGCGCGATTCTCGAGGCCGCGGCACTGTGCGGCAGGCAGGGCGTGGAGATTTATCCGGAAATCATGGTGCCTCAGGTGGCCACCGTCGAAGAGCTCAAGCGCATTCATGGCTATGTGCAACGCATCAGTGAGGAGGTCAAGGCCACCCACGGCATCAACGTGCAGTTCAAGTTCGGCTCCATGCTCGAAGTCGTGCGTGGCTGCATCCGCTCGGGGCGGATGGCCGAAACCGCGGAATTCTTCTCCTTCGGAACCAACGACCTGAGCCAGGCCACTTTTTCATTCAGCCGCGAAGACGCGGAAAACAAGTTTCTGCCGTTCTACAACGAGACCGGCATCCTCGAAGACAACCCGTTTGAAGTCCTCGACATCAAGGGTGTCGGGCAATTGATGAAGATGGCAGTGACGCTTGGCCGCAAGACCAATCCGGACTTGAAGATTGGTATCTGTGGAGAACACGGCGGGCATCCAGGCTCGATCCACTTCTGCCACCATATCAAGCTCAACTACGTGTCGTGTTCCGGGCCGCGCGTGCCCATTGCGCGGCTGGCCGCAGCGCAGGCAAAGCTGCTCGAAGACCAGTATCGGGAGCCAGTTTGAATAACTGGGCCGACACGGTCGATGAATTGATGGTGGAGAGGAGGAGGATCGAACTCCCGACCTCTGCATTGCGAACGCAGCGCTCTCCCAGCTGAGCTACCCCCCCCACGGGGGCTCAAGTCTAGCAACAAAATGGCGCTTCGGCAAAAATCGCTGACAATCCTTGCATGCTTTCTGCTGCCGCGCTTGATCTGACCCGGACCCTGGTTCGCATGAATACGGTGAGCCAGAACTCCAATCTGGAACTGATTCACTTTGTTCGCGATGAACTCGCCCGCCTGGGTGTGGTGAGCCGCCTGACCTACAACGCCGACAAGTCCAAGGCCAACCTGTTTGCCACGCTCGGCGAGAGCCGAGCCGCCGGCGTCATCTTGTCAGGGCATACGGATACGGTGCCCTGGGATGGCCAGGAGTGGTCAGTGGCACCGCTCGCGGGTGTGCTGCGGGAAGATGGCACCGAGCCACGCCTGTACGGTCGCGGCAGCGCCGACATGAAGGGGTTCATCGGCGTCGCTCTGGCACAGGCGCAGGCGTTTCTCAACAGCAGGGCGCCGTTTGCCGTGCATCTGGCCCTGAGCTACGACGAGGAAGTGGGTTGCTTTGGTGTGCGCGAACTCATCGCTGACTTACGCGACGCCGGCATCAGGCCACTGGCATGTATTGTCGGTGAGCCCACGGGCATGGTGCCGGCCATTGCTCACAAGGGCGTGTATCGGTACCGGTGCTGTGTGCGTGGCAAGGAGGCGCATTCGTCGCTGACACCGACCTCGGTGAACGCGATAGAGATGGCCGCGCGGCTGATTGGCAAGCTGCGTGATATGTCCGAGGACTTTGAGCGCGCAGAACCTCGCTATGCTGGATTTGATGTGCCATTTTCGACTGTCAGCGTTTGCCGCTTTGAGGGTGGCATTGCCGACAACGTTGTGCCCCGCGACGCCCGGTTCACCTACGAATTTCGCGATCTACCGACGGCAGACGCCACAATCATGCAGCAGCAGGTAGTGGCTTACGCTCGGTCGCTGGAACCGGGGATGAAAGCAGTTGCGCCCGACAGCGGGTTCAGTTTTGAAACCATTTGCGCGGTACCGAGCTTTCTGGGTCGGGCAGACGACGCCGTCACGCGCCTGGCACAGACACTGTCGGGTCAGACCGGCACGACGCAAGTGGCGTTCGGCACCGAGGCCGGCCTGTTCCAGCGCGCTGGTATCCCGACCGTAGTCTGCGGACCCGGCAGCATCACCCAGGCGCACCAAGCCGACGAGTTCGTAAGCCTGGAGCAACTCGCTCAGTGTGAACTATTCATGCAAAGACTGGCGGCAACGCGGTCGCTGGCTCAAGCCCAGGGTTGAGTCGCAAGCCGCGCTGTATCAGATCCGTGTACAGCGGATGTAGCCGGGGCTTTGATTACCCAGCAACCACGTGGCGTCGGAGGCGCGCGATTGCGACATCACCGGCGTTGCGCCACCGTTATATGTGATGACTGAATAGCCGACGAGGCCGAGATTTTGGTCCGCACTCATGCAGTAGCCGCGCGCGCCGTTGGGGAAGTTGACAACCTGCAAATTGGCTTGATTGGTACCGCAATAAAAATAGTTGCCCCAACCGATACTGGGCAGCTGTGCGCAGTACTCCTCGGCGGTCATTGGTGCGCCGAGCCCCAACCCGCTGCCGCCGCCCCCGCAGCCAGCAGCCCCAAGCAGCAGTAGCGCGGGTAGTATGGTCTTCATTTTCATCGCTTTGTCTCCTTCAGGTGATTGAGGGTCGACGGGCTGTGAAGGGCAGCAAAAAATCAGCCAGTCTGCGCCTAGCAGA
>JAKANU010000393.1 GCA_021812315.1 Pseudomonadota bacterium | reverse complement strand
ACTTCGACAAGATGCGCCGCTTCGACCCCAATCTTGGCATGGGCGTGTGCCAGAAGTGCCACGACAAGTAGCGGGACGCACGTCAACGACCGGACGAAGTCGCCGCTACGCGGCGACCTGGGAGGGGGCCGCAGCCCCTTACTTGGTATTTATTTTTCGTGGCAGACCTGGCACAGCGAACTGCCGTTCAGGCCGACCTTGACAAGGCCCTTGCTGGTGGCACCTACCGTGTAGCGGTTATGCACATCGTGACACGAGGTGCACTCCACGCGACCCTCGGCAAGCATCATCATCGCGAGGTTGCCGGTCCGGGTCTGGTTCAATGGCGACTTGGTTGACACCAGCACCACCTGGCGCGCATCGGGGTCGGCCATGGAGGCATCGGACCTTACCAGATCCGTGTCGTAGCCCGACCCGATCGGATGATCACGGATCGCAACCCTGTTGGAGAACGCCGTGCCGGCGAGTTTGCCACCGGCGAACAAATAATTCTTTCTGGAGCCGCTGTAGTTGAGAATGCCCATGGTGCCATCATGGCAGGACAGACACAGCCTCGAGTTGACGCCCGGATCGCCCTTCTGTATCACCGCCGTGGGAGCGCTGTAGAGAGAGAAGGCCGGGATCACCAGTTTCGGGCTCCAGCTCAGTTCCTGGGCACCAGCATCATGTGGCGCGTGACACTGCGCACACACGCGTTTGTCAACACCGTTGCCGTGTGCAATGAAGTCGTGCGGTGTGCCGGTGATTCCCCCGCCGGCGGACAGGGAAGCCATATCGGTGGCGCCAACGCCCGCCGAGAGCAGGGCACCAAGCATCAGCCAGAGAGCGTTTCGAAGCGGCACCCTACACGAACTCATATTTTCCTGTGTTGATCTGTTGCGCACGACGAGCGATGCGCCAAGCCTTTACGCATTAGACACAATTGTGACCATCGCAACGTTAACACAGGTTGATGTTGATCAAACAAACTCTCTGTGGTCAGCGCCTGCCACTGCCCACCCCGCTGGCTCGGGTCCGGCTCAGGGCTCGGTCTTGGCTGCTGGTGCCAAAGCCAGGCCGCCCTTGACGCGTGCATCGGCGATTTCGGCCTTGACCATGGCCGCATCGCGCGAGGCGGGATCGAGCACGGTGAGGGCTACCTCCCAGGTCGCCACCGCCTTGGCGTAGTCGGCGCGTTTGTAGGCCGCGGTGGCGCTCATCATGAGAGCCACCGGATGCTTGGGATTAAGCGCCAACGCCTTGTTCACCAAGTTCAACGGGCGACCTTCGATGCTGCCCGCGCGTACGGCGAGCAAATCTGCATACTGGGTCAACAGGTCGGGATTCGTGTCGACCAGTTTGCTGGCCTTGCCGAAAGCTTCTTCGGCTTCGGCTAGACGCCCCTGCACCCGGTAGGCGTTGGCCAGGCGCACCCAGCCGGGCAAGTCGCCCGGATTGGCCTTCAATTTTGCTGCCAGTCCGTCGACCATCTGGTTGATTTTCTCTGGAGTCATGGCAGCGGCGGCGCTCGCGTCAACCGGCGCAAGCTTGCCCTGTTCCACCCGGTCCGCACCGCCGGAAGACGCCGCCGGCGCGGCAGAGCGAACGGGTGCCGGCAGACCACCCTTGGAACGCGCCTCGGCAACATCGGCCTGCACCTGCAGCGCATCGGGTGAGCCGGGCTCGAGCACGCTCAGGAGCTTTTCCCACTGCGCCACGGCCAGAGCAAAATCAGACCGGCGGAATGCCGCCACACCCGACATCATCAGGCCCATCGGGTGCATCGGATCAAGCGCCAGTGCCTTGTTGACCAGCGCCAGTGGGCGCCCTTCGATGTTGTTCTTGGCGCGCACGGCCAGCAGGTCAGCGTAGTCAACCAGCAGGTTCGGGTCGGTGTTGATCAGATCACCAGCCTTGACAAAGGCTTCTTCGGCTTCCGGGAAGCGCCCCATGACCTTGTAGGAGCGCGCCAGCATCGCCCAGCCCTTTGGATCGTCGGGCTTGGCCTTCAGACGCGCAGCGAGCGCCTCGACCATCTGCATGAGCTTGTCGTCAGTTGCCTGATGCGCCACAACTGGATTGATCGCCTGCGGCGAGCCGAGCCACCAGTACATGCCCGCCGCGCCCAGTGGTAACACCAGAGCAATGGCCGCTGCGGTACGTCGGGCGTCGAAAAACCCTGGGGCATGGGCCGGGGTTTGGGTCGGCGGATCCTGCGTGTCGTCCAGGAGTCGCAGTTGCAGCTCATCGCGACTGGCCTCGTAGTCGGCGGCGGTGAGCACCCCGCGCGCCACGTCGCGCTCCAGTGCTTCGAGTTGGTCGCGGTAGATGGATGCGTTCAGCCGCTCGCTGGAAACGCTCTGGCGCTTTGAGGGCCACAACAACGGGCGCAGCAGCCAGGCCAGCGCCAGTACCGTCAACAGGACTGAAATTGCAATAAAAAAGGTCATGAAGATGCTTCCGTATCTTGGAGAATTGATTGCGCCTTTTTGCGCTGCTCGGCGTCAAGCTGCGGTGCCTGGTTGGCATTGCGGCTGCGACGCACAACGCGCAGCAGCGCCCACCCCGCGCCAAGCAGCAATAGGAACGGGCCAAACCAGAGGATCAGCGTGACGGGCTTGAGTGCCGGGCGATAGCGTACAAAGTCACCGTAGCGGCTGACCATGTAGTCCATGATTTCAGCGTCGCTCTTGTTGGCCTTGATCAGTTCACGCAACTCGCGGCGAAGATCCTTCGCGAGATCGGCGCGCGAACCCGCCAGCGACTCGTTTTGACAGACCAGACAGAGATCG
>JAKANU010000392.1 GCA_021812315.1 Pseudomonadota bacterium | reverse complement strand
GAGGGCTGCGGTGCCGTTCACGTTGAAATATTGAATGGTCGCGCCATAGGTGTTGTGAATCCAATACGCGACATTCATGTTCAGCGTCTTCGCGGTGTCGCTCGGCACGGAGCCTAGGGACTGGTCGTAGCTGGTTTTCTCCTGCATGTACAGGCCATTGACCGTGACGCTGTGGGTATCGCCGTTGATGAACTGGTAAGTCCCGTCGATGCCGATGTCGTTCACCTGGTCCGTGCCGGAGCTTCCGGTCAAGGATGGGGGTTTCAGGCTCATGCCGATGATGCCGCCCTCATAGGTGCTTTGGCCCACAGTGGTCGAGTAGTTCGCGCGCAGGTAGGGCGCGTACCCCGTGATGCCCCATGACCCGGTATGCAGCAGGTTTCCCCATCTGTTCGAGAGCGCGTGGTATGCGCCGCCCTCGAGATACCAATGGTTGTCGATGAGCGTGTAGGCCGTCGTTCCCATCACGGTACCGCCCAGGCTCGCCATCAGCGGCGTGAACGGAACCCCGCCGCTGATCGGGCTGGTCATGAAGCCGTACTGCCATGCGGGCACGGTGTTCCAGACATCCGAGACGGTCGGGTTGTTGTTCACGGAGATGCCAAAGATCCCCGAGGTGTTGCCGAAGGCGTAGTTGTGGGCGTAACGGATGTCCGTGTTGTCCCACGCCAGGTTGGCCGGCTCGGCCGTCTGCGCGTAGGTGGCCTGCCCCATCATCCCGATGTGGTCGGTCAACCGCCCGGCGAGAAAAATGGAGGCTTGTTGCAAGGCAACAAAGTTATCGTTGGCATGCATGCCGTTGTAGAAGGGGGTCTGATCCTCGGTCGTGTGCGTGAATGAGGACACGAGCATCGCCGACAAGGGGATGTGCGCCTTGCCGTTGCTCAACGTGTAGCCACTGAGCTTGAAGGCGCGGCCAAAGGGCGTGAGTTGTGGGCCGAAGCCACCGACGTGGCAGGCAATGCAAGCCTGGCCGGTCTGGCGGGCAAAGGCCGGCACAGCCTGTGCGGACGTGCTCAGCAGCCCCATGCCCAGCAGGGCCAGAACAGCCAACGCGATGGAGCGCCATGCCTGTCGCCAAACGGATCCTGGTGCGCGCGAGATGCAAGGCGCGACGCCAAGTGCTGAGGATTTCATGATGGTTCCTTTCCCTGGATTCAGGCAGGCGGAGGTCTACCCTGGAACCATTGTCGAGCGCCTCGACGGCAGGAAATTGACCTGCATCAAACAGTCACAATGTTGAATGTTGCGAACGCACAATTCGCACAATTCGTCTTGTGCGAGCAACATGCAGCATCGCGCAAGGCGCGACGACGACTCGCGGCCAGTTCGGCGGGTGCCACCGCGCCTGTTATGCCGGTTGTTCTAGGCGCCGGCCCAACGCACCAGTTCCTGCGCCGGCATCACGCCCGATTGGCGCTTGGCCTCATGCCCGCCCCGGAACAGAATCAGCGTGGGGATGCTGCGGATGCGGTGACGCGCCGAGGCCTGCGGGTGATCGTCGGAGTTCACCTTCACCAGCAAGGCACGGCCCTTGAGCAGTTTGGCGGCCTGCTCGAACTGCGGCGCCATCTGAAGGCAGGGTCCGCACCAGGGCGCCCAGAAATCGACAATCACCGGCAGCTCGTTCTTGCTGACGAAGCGCTCGAAGTCGGCATCGCTCAACTCCAGCGGCGCGCCGGTGAAGAGGGCTTGATGGCAGCTTCCGCATTGCGGATCGTGCGCCAAGCGCTCGGGCGGAACGCGGTTGAGGCTGTTGCAATGTGGGCAGACGATCAGCATGACAACTCCAGGTGGTATCGCCCATGTGCAGCTGGTCCGGGCTTGGACCCAAGCCACATGAGGGCGGCGTGGCGAAGTTCAAGCCGTGGGGGGTAGCCACCAGGGCCACGTAAGGCCGATGGCAGCGCTGTCGCTTGGTATCGCGCGCACCTGCCGTTACAGTAGTGCAGTCGTGCGAACCTGACGCCTGCGAACCCGAGGAGCGACCCAGACATGCCACGTATTGCCTACACCCCTGTCGACCTGGACGAGCCAGCCGATCTGGTGGACGCCATTCGCGCCCGTCGCGGCGGCAAGCTCCTCAACCTCGATCGCATGTTGCTGCACAGCCCGGCTTTCGCGCGCGGCTGGAACGGCTTTCTCGGTGCCGTGCGCACACAACTCGACCTCGATCCGCTGCTGCGCGAACTCGCCATCTGCACCGTTGCCCTGCTCAATCATGCGCAGTACGAATTCGCCCATCACGCGCCCGAGTTTCTCGCCGCCGGCGGCACCGCGACACAACTCGCCGCCCTGGCGAATGTGCCGCATGCGGTGGACGACGCCGTGCTGTTCTCCCCGGCGCAGCGTGTGACCCTGGCGATTGCGTACGAGATGACCCGGCGGGTGAAAGTCAACGAAGCCTATTTCGCTGCCGCGCGCGCCGCCATGCCGCCACAGCAGGTGGTGGAACTGGTGGGCGTGATTGCCACCTACAACATGGTGTCGCGTTTTCTCGTGGCGCTCGGGGTCGACATCGAGACCCCGGCGCAGACATCCGAGGCCGGGGTGTTTGAAACGGCCATCGGCATCTCGCTCGATGACCTCGCCGCACTGCCGCCCAGGGGCAGTGCGTGAGCCTGCGCAAGCGCCAGGGCCCGAAACTGCATCGGCCGCCGCATCTGCAACGCTCCATCTTGCTGGGTGTGGCGCCATCACCGACTGAACCGGAGTGCTGCCCATGGCCTCGTTGATCCGTCTCGCCCTCGACCATTTCCCGCTCAGCCTGCTGC
>JAKANU010000391.1 GCA_021812315.1 Pseudomonadota bacterium | reverse complement strand
TGCAGTCGAATAAACAGCGTAGTCTTGCCCATATCGAGTCGCCTCCGGGCGGCTTTTTTCATTTTTAGAAATATCGATTATTATGTGAACATTGCGTATGAAAATTCTTGTTCGTTTTGTCCACACCCAAGGAGGTTCTGATGTCGTCTTATAAAGATTTGCTCTCCCAGATTGAAACCCTCAAGCAGCAGGCTGAATCGCAGCGCAAGTCGGAAATCTCCCATGTTGTTGCAGATATTCGCAGTAAAATGCAGGAATATGGTATCAGTCTGTCGGATCTGGGGGCCACAGGGCGTGGTTCGCGCAGCAAGGGTACGACGGTCGCGGCCAAATACCGCAACCCCAAGACTGGCGACACCTGGACCGGACGCGGCAAGATGCCGAAATGGTTGCAAGCTGAAGTGGGCATGGGCAAGCGCAAGGATGATTTCCTGATTGCTTGAGATCGGTGGTCATGCCGTGGCGACAAACTCCAGCCGTTGATGGTCAGGCTTGCGTCGGTATCGCTACGCTATTCGCCGCGCCGTTGCTCAGGGCAACGGCGCGGCATGTGCCCCCAGAGTGCGTTGATCGGGGTGCTCAGTCGAGTCGAGCCTGCCGTGCAATGCGGCGGTTGTTGCGATGCATGCACTTGGTGTCACGATTTCAGTGGACACGCCTGCGCCGATACTGATCCACGGCAATATTCAATCTGTATTGCCAATTCCATTCGAGTGAGGCTGCGCTCGAGGTTTCATACGACGCATCGCATAGACGTGCGACGCTGATCAGCCGGATATCGATGGGCGCTGATCGATGATGAGTTTGCCGTCATCGGGCAGCGTTGCCGGTTTGAGCCATTGCACTTGTGCACGCAGTTTGGTGCATTCGCGCGCGCTGCTTTGAATCGCCTGTTCGAGCGCATGACTGGGTTGTTCGCATTCGCATTGCAAGGTCATTTGATCTTCACCTGCGTGCTGCGAAACTTGCAAGCGCGCACGCAGAATCTGCGCATGCCGTTTCACAATATCTTGGACCTGATGCGGATGGACAAAAAGGCCGCGCACCTTGGTGGCCTGATCGGCACGCCCGAGCCAACCGCGCAAGCGCAATTGGGTTCGGCCACAGGGATCGGCTTGCGTGCGAGACGCCGGCACGATGGCGGACAAGTCTCCCGTGCCGAAACGCAGCAGCGGGTAAGCAGAATTGAGCACGGTGACGACCACTTCTCCAACCTCGCCATCGGCCACCGCGCGGTCGTCGGCATCCAGGATGTCGACCCAGACATGTTCGTCGAGCACCAGACCGTCTTGCGCGTCCGTTTCGTAGGCGATCAGTCCGACGTCGGCTGTCGCATAGCACTGCCTGACGTCAATCCCCGCTTTGGCGAAGCGCGCCCGCAGGTCGGGGGTGACAGCCTCGCCTGAGACCAACGCGCGGCGCAATTGAGGTAACGCCATGCCCATGGCCGCCGTCTTGTCGATCAGGATGCCGAGGAAGGACGGCGTGCCGCAGTAAGCGTCCGTTCGCATCGCATGCAGCGCCAGAACCTGCTGCTCGGTCTGGCCGATGCCAGCCGGGAACACCGTGCATCCCAGCGCCAGGGCGCCTGCTTCGAGCATCGCCGCGGCGGGGGTGAAGTGGTAGGAAAAGCTGTTGTGCAGCAGGTCGCCTCGGCGCAGGCCTGCAGCGTGCAGCGCGCGTGCCATACGCCAGTAATCAGGGGCCGCGCCCTGGGGTTCGTACAACGGCCCAGGCGAACAGAATACCCGTAAAGCCGCCGCAGCGCCCGTCGGTCGTTCCATGCCCCAGCCAACCGTGGCATGCCCGCCGAACACATCGCCGCCCTGCGCGAGATGGTCGCGTTGCGATTGCAGCAACTGAGCTTTGCGCAACACCGGAAGTTGCGCCAGCGCTTCGGGGCTGTTCAAGTTGTCGGGATCGATGTGGTGCAGGCGTTTGCCCCAGGCCGGGGCGTGCGTTTTGGCGTGCGCCACGATGCGCGGCAGCGTCGACCAGAAGTCTGCGGCTCGCGCCTGTGGACTGCGTGTTTCCAGTGTGTCGTAAGGCGCTGCTTGCATGGCGTTGAAACTGGCGTCGGGATGGTCCATCTGCATGGGGAATTGGTGCGGTCGAACGGGGTCGAGTGCGGGCGCGTGGCGAAGCATTGGCGCGCAACCGGTGTTGGGGCGGATGCAAAGTCACGACCCATGCGGCGTGCGCCGCTTAACTCAACCAGCGTTTGCGTCGGCGGTAGCTGCGCACGTCGCGGAAGGATCTCTTGTCCTTGTCGGAAAGGCCGAGGTAGAACTCGCGAACGTCGCCGTTCTCGGCCAGGGCCGAGGCCGTGCCGTCAAGCACGACGCGACCGTTCTCCAGGATGTAGCCGTGGTCGGCGTAGCGCAAGGCCATCCGCGTGTTCTGCTCAGCCAGCACGAAGGTCGTGCCCTCGTGCCGGTTGAGTTCGCGCACGATGCCGAAAACCTCATCCACGACTTGCGGCGCCAGTCCCATCGACGGCTCATCCAGCAGAATCAGCTTCGGGCTGGCCATGAGCGCGCGACCGATCGCGCACATCTGCTGTTCCCCACCGGAGGTGTAAGCCGCTTGCGTGCGTCGGCGGGTTTTGAGTCGCGGGAAAAAGGTATAGACCTTCTCCAGCGAGTTTTGAATGGCGACCCGGCCGTCGCGCCGGGTGTAGGCGCCGGCCAGAAGGTTGTCCTCGACGCTCAGATGGGCGAAGCAATGCCGGCCCTCCATCACTTGCACCACGCCACGCTGGACCAGCGCCGCGGCATC
>JAKANU010000390.1 GCA_021812315.1 Pseudomonadota bacterium | reverse complement strand
TATCAGCTGCTGTGCGAAGACGGCGCACGGTGCTGTTGCCGCCGTCGACTTCCAGACGATCACCCGAGCGGATGCTGTCGATGATCCCCGGCAGATTGGAGACCGCTGGGATTCCGAATTCGCGCGCAACGATTGCGCCATGGGAAAGATAACCGCCGGTTTCCATCACCAGCGCGGATGCCCTGAGGAAGGCCGATGTCCATGACGGGTCGGTGGAAGGCGCGACGAGGATCGCGCGTGGATGCATGTCCATGGTCTCGGTGGGATGGCGAGCTACGTAGGCCACGCCTTCTGCATGCCCACTACCCACAGTGATGCCGCGCCAGCTGTCATTCACTCCCACGTTCATGGCGCTTGCCGCCGGTTTGGCCGGTATCGCCATGCCGTCCTGTTCGATGACGACTTCGGGGACAACCTGCATGCTACAGGCGCGCAGATAGTCTCTGCGCCGGGCAGCACGACGCGCGGCGACCTGCGCCGGCAATCGGCCTTTGGCTAACGCAAATACCTCGGGCAGTGTCAGATTGAAGATGTCCTCGGCACTCTCCAGACCGTTGGGTCCCTTGCAGCGCTGACCGAGTGCGAGGACGTAGCGTCGTACGGGTTCGGCATAGGCAGTGAGCGCGCTGCGCGCGCCTTCACGGAGATTGCGCTCGGTGGTAGCTATCCGCACCAGAAAAGGAAGGCATGCACGCACACGCCAAGGCAGCGCCTGGCGTAATCGTCGACGCGCTTGAGCTGAGGCATCTTTCTGACGCTCTCGCAGCGCTTGGGAGTCACTATCGAGCAGTTGCAACACGCTGTCGAGCAGATAGTCCGGTGCCTCGCGCCAGCGCGGATGACGCAGGTAACTTTCGTAGACGGCGCGGTGCCCATAGCGCTCAAGGAAGGCGTCGAACGCCCTGCGGAACGGGCTGTCTGCAGCCAACTGCCGCGCCCAAGCGGAAGCCTCGCGTCGCGGGCTGCGCAACCAGGCCAGTGTGTCTGGCTCGGCGGCGGCGAGGCGAGCCAGATCCATCAAGGCATAGCCTTGTTCTGCCGTAACACTAGGGTGGCCGCCGGCCATAAGCGCCGCCGCCAGTGCATACCCCTCGCCGGGGCAGTAGCGCTCCGCCAGATCACTGAGCAAGAACAGTGCGCTGCCCGATGCCTGAAGCAGGAAGAGATCATCGGCGCCGCGCATGAGCTTCAGCTGCTCACGCAGATGCTGGGCCAGTGCTAGGGGATCGCTCGGCAGTTCGCGAGCCCGCAGCCTTGCCATTTGACGATGCGCACGGGAGAAGATGGCTCCGGCACGCAATCGTGGCCATAGGCTGCGAGATCCGAAGCGAAGGCTGCGCACCAACCAGGTCAGGCGGTTGTTCCAGCGGGGCTGCGGGACGTCGATGTCAGCGTGGTGTCCACCGAGCAGCTGGTTGTAGGCGTGGGGCTGAACACCGAAGGCGTCGTAGACTTCCCATTGCAGAATCGATGTGTCGAAGTACAAACGCCCACTTCGCAAGGCGATACGCCGCAAGCCAGGCAAGAGAGGGTAACCGCCGATGGCATGGGTGCGTGTAATCATGCGCTCAAGCATGGTTCGCAATATGCTCCAATCCATCGCGGAGAGTGGATCCGGGACGACGTCTCGCGAGTTGCCTCGTGACCACACCATGGGTTGTTTGGCCAGCGCTGGGTAGGTCAAGTGGCGGCGCTTGGTGATCGGACGGGCTTGCACAATCCAGAAACGCTCGCCATCCCATACCCATTCGATGTCGTGGTACGGCGCGGTGTAGTCAAGCGCTGAAGATACGTCGCGGACCAGTTCGCCCAGCCCCAGGACCTGTTCGACGTCGAGCACATCCCGGTCAACCATCTGGGGCGGCGTCTCGCGTAGCGCTGTGCCTCCCGACTCGACTGTGACCGACATGCATCGCTTACTGCCGCGGCGCTTGCCGATCAGTTCCAACTGGCCATCGGAGTAACGTTCGCGTAATCGATATTCGTCGCCTTGTGCCTGGTCACCTACCAGGGTCTCGCCCAGCCCCCAGTTTGCGTGAATCACGAACTCGTCGTCGCAACCGGACACGGGATCGCAGGTAAAGGCGATACCTGCCGCCACCGCGGGAAGTAACGGCATCACGATCACGGCCATATCCGTGTCGGCGGCATCGATGCCCAGCCGCTCGCGATAAGCTTCAGCCGCCGGCGTCCAGCGCGAATCCCGCACGGCCTGCACCGCGGCCACGACCGCGTCCGGCCCGCATACATTCAAACTCGAATGATGGATGCCTGCGAATGAAGCACGCGTGGAGTCTTCAGCGTAGGCCGACGAACGAACTGCCAGTGGCTGCTCCTTCCAGCCACGCCTTGCCAGTTCATTCGAAAGCTCCGTCAGCAAAGATGCCGGCAGGGGTTCGTCTCGACCACAGGTGGCGGCGACCGAGGCACTGATGACAAAGCCCGGCGGCACAGGCATTCCCAGTTCGGCCAGTAGTCCGAGTTGCCAGCCCTTACCTCCGGCCTTGGACGGACCTGCCGCGGCGGCGGCCGGCCAGTCGAGAATGAACTCGCTCATGTAGCTTCCCGTTACGGTCTGTCGGAGGGGGATATACCGTCGAGCAGAACGTCGAGGGCGACGGCGAAGCGCTTCTCCAGGGAAACCTTGGGCTGGTGCAGCCATGTAGTGACCGCAGCCACGCACATGAACTCGAACATCACCGCCAACTCACCGGCGCTGAGGTCATGACGGACTTCGCCGCTTGCTTGGCCGGCGCGGAACAGTTTTTCGAGGATCAGTG
>JAKANU010000061.1 GCA_021812315.1 Pseudomonadota bacterium | reverse complement strand
GACGCTCGTGTGCTATTCGCGTCTCTATAGCGCGAGGTTCCCGCACTGGCGCTTGCAATAGTTCCTTTAAATTCCTTTCGAAGGATGATATTGATGACCCCAGCAATAGCGTCTGAGCCGTAAATTGCCGAGGCGCCATCTTTTAACACTTCGACTCTGTCCACTAGGTCTAGGGGAATGGAACTTAAGTCGGCAAAATTGCGCTGCCCGTCATCGGCTAAACCGTAGGGCGCCAATCGACGTCCATTGACAAGCACCAAGGTTGAGTTCACTGTCAAACCCCGTAACGACGCACCGGATGCCCCCGCCGCGAATCCGTTCCCAAACGTGGTTGGAACAGAGCCATTGTTATTCACAGGTAGGGCTTGAATGATTTCAGCCAGGGACACTTTCCCGGAGCTCTCAATGTCCGCACGCGTCACGACTAACACCGGGGACGATGTTTCTACGTCTACGCGCTTGATATTTGAACCCGTAATTTCAACGCGCTGCAACGTTTGTGTTTGTGCCCATGCTGGCAGCGCCCGCACCCCAACGCCAGCAGCGAACGCCATCGTCAATGCGAGGCTCAGCTTTGATTGTCTTAACATGAAAATTCCCCAAATAGTTGTTGACGGATTGAATTACGGCGTGTCGCCCAGTGCACGAACAGGAGCAATTTCACACCAGCCGCTATCATGCAAAAAAATGATGTTCTTGGGAACACTTATCTACCCTAACTTCACTAGGAGAGTGCATATTCCGAACCGAGTGGAGTCACCACTAAATCAGTAAGGTTCGATCTAACTCTTTGAATATAAACATGTTTTCCAAAGTTCGGAGAATTAACATGATTCACGTGAAGGAGTAGGACATGATTGATTCGAGTCGAAATCACGACGAATCTTTTGATCGTCCCGTTGTTCCTTCGCAACAAGCCCAAACAGTGATGCAACGGGGCTATTGTTGGACCCTTGTCGGGCGCAGCACGACTCAAAATCCAAGCGCATGTTCTCCGGGAGGCCAGTGAGGTAATTTAGCTGTAAAGAACTCGGGGCTGTGGCGTGAAAGAGCCAACGCGAGCGAACTTGGTGTCGCTGTGTCCAAATTCGCCCTCACTCGATCCTGAAATTGAATTCCTGCGTGGCAATGACTTCCGTCGCTTCGCTGATGCACTTGTACTGCAGCATGGCTGTCTTTACCGCGGCGTGAAAGACGCGTGGTCCTGACAGGATAGTGACGTCCTGAATAACGCCGCTCTTGATCGTAATCTGGGCTTTGACCACACCCTCGATTCCGTCCTGAAGCGCCTTGCGCGGCATCTCCGGTGCCACTTGCGTCGGACAGGCCACGCCGATACTGCTGCGCTTGGGCCCCGCGACTATTGGCGGTGGCGCCGGTGGCGGCGGAGGTGCGATCACCACCGGTGCTTTGGGTACCACCGTGGTCGAGACAATGGCCGGCGCGTTTGACGTGACCGGTGGTGCGATGTCTGGCGGCGGCACGTAGGGTGGTGGTGGCGCCTCAAGCTTGGGTATTTCCTTGGGTGGCTCGACCTTCTTGGGTGGCGGTGGTGGCGGTGGCGGTGGCGGAATGATCACCTCCTGGATCACCACCGCTTCGAGCGGCTTCTTGATGAAATTCAGACCTTTGCGGGCCATGCCAGAGACCAGGGCATAGCCCATGAAGGCGTGCAGGGCAATCACGATCACCAGGCCCTTGACGCGCCGCGACGGGTCCTTGGACCGGTAGCGGTAATTCATGCCAATGCTGGCGGTTGCGTTCGTGTTCATTGGACAAACTGCTCGCTGCCGATGACCGCGATCCGGTTCAGACCAATGCGCTTGGTCGAAGACAAGACGTTGGCAAACACCGCATAGCTGGCGTCCTTGTTCGGGCGCAAATGCACTTCCGGCTGGTTCGTGGCCAGGGCCACGGCTTTCATGTTCGCCTCAAGCTCCTGGGCGCTCACCGGCAAGCCCTGCCAATACACCACGCTGTTGTTGTCGATATCGATCTGGATCTTCTCGGGCTTGATCAGGCTGGTCGGCGGTGCACCGACCGGCATTTCCAGATTCACCGAATGCAACTGGATCGGAATCGTGATGATCAGCATCACCAGCAACACCAGCATCACGTCGATCAAGGGGGTCGTGTTGATGTCCATCATCACCTCGGGCTCCTCGGAGTCGCCGGGTGTTCCCACATTCATGCTCATGAAAATTGTCCTTGCATAGTCTGTGGCGCCATCAACCGCCCAGAGGTGGCGGCTCGGTAATGAAAGCCACCTTGACGATGCCCGCGCGCTGGCAGGCATACAGGATCTTGCCTGCGCCTGCATACCGCGCAGTCAGATCCCCGCGGATCTGTACCTCGGGCTGCGGCTTGAGGTGCGAGACCTTCTTCAGCTTGTCGATCAGGGCCTCGACGTTATTGATGCGCTGGTCATACCAGTAGATGTTGCCCGCAGCGTCGACCGAGATGATCACGTTCTCGGGTTTGGTCTCGCGTATCTCGACGCGCTCCTTGGGCAGACTGACCTTGATCGAGGTCGTGACAACGGGGATGGTGATCAAAAAGATGATCAGCAGCACCAGCATCACGTCGACCAGCGGCGTGGTGTTGATGGCAGACATGACGGCGTCCTCGCCGCTGTCCGGGGAGCCAACGTTCATGGACATGGTGGGGTGCCCTCAGGTCTCGGGGCCGACTTCAGCTTCTCTTGACCGAGCCAAGAATCACCGCGTGCAGATCACCACCGAAGGCGCGCACGTCGGCCATCGCGTTCTTGTTGCGTCCGACCAACCAGTTGTACGCCAGCACCGCAGGCACCGCCACGGCCAAACCGATGGCGGTCATGATCAGCGCTTCGCCGACCGGGCCGGCGACCTTGTCGATGGAGGCCTGACCGGAGATGCCGATCGCGGTCAGCGCGTGGTAAATGCCCCAGACGGTGCCGAACAAGCCGACGAACGGAGCGATTGAGCCCACCGTGGCCAACACCGAGAGACCGCCTTGCAGGCTGCTTTGAACGCGCTCGACGGCGCGCCCGATGTTCATCGTGACCCAATCGTTCAGGGGTACATGCCCCATCAGGCCGTCATGCTTCTTGGTCGCGTCCAGGCCCGCCTCGGCAATGAACCGAAACGGGCTGTTGGCGTCGAGCTTGGCACAGCCCTGCTCTACGGTTCCCGCGGACCAGAAGTCCTTGCCGGCAGTGCGGGCCTGGCGGCCGATCTTGGCCTGCTCAAGCAGTTTGACGATCAGCACGTACCAACTGCTCACACTCATGACCAGCAGCAAGAGCAGCACGGTCTTGGCGACGGCGTCGGACGTCTTCCACAGCGCTTCGATGCCATAGGGGTTGTCAGTTGACTCCATGGCCTTTTTGGCTGGCGCCGGCGCCTCGCCCGGCTTGGCTTCCGATGCACCGACGGCGGCAGGTACGCTGGCGGCATTTTGGGCCGTGGCGGGGGTGGCCGGCTGGGCGTGGGTGAGTCCTGGCGTCAGGGTCAGCAATAGTCCGAGCATGCAAGCGCCGGACGCCACCATTCGGGTGAAGTTGATTTGCACGAAGTTTCCTTTGACAGAGGTGATGGGTGAGGACTTTGTCAGTCACGCGTCGGCACCCGAAAATAAAGTGACGCGAGTATAGGCGACGGCGCGTCCCACTTTCCTAGGATAAGCCCTAAGTATGGTCTTTACTTTAGATGACGCCGTCAAACATCATGACGTCGACCGTTTCGCCCGCAGCCACGTTGCCCTGCGCATGGCCCAGCACGATCAGGCCATTGGCCTCGACCATTGAGCGCAGCACGCCCGAGCCCTGGTTGCCGGTGATCCGGACCAGCAGGGATCCGTCCGTGGCCGTGCTGACGATGCCGCGCTGGTATTCGGTGCGCCCAGGCTTCTTGCGGATGGCTTGTGCGCTGCGAGCCTTGAGCAGAGGCCGCGGCCGCATCCTGGCGCCCATCATCTGTAACAGGGCGGGCCGGACGAAGGCCAGGAAGGTCACCATCACCGCCACTGGATTGCCGGGCAGGCCGAACAGGATGGCGGCTTCAGACAGATCCATATCGCTATCATTGTGATAGCTGTCAACGCTTGTTCGACGGGCATCAGGGCCGGATTTGACTCTCGGAATCCGCCCCGCAGCCATGGGGCGCCCGGGTCGCATGGCAATCTTCCAGAAGGCCACATCACCGAGCTTCTTCATCATGGCCTTGGTGAAATCCGCTTCGCCGACGCTGACACCGCCACTGGTGATGATGGCATCGCAACGCTGTGCTGCCCGCATGAATGCCGCCTCAAGAAGCGCCGCGTCGTCACGCACCACGCCCAGGTCGACGACTTCGCAGCCCAGGCGTGCAAGCATGCCAAGCACGGTGTACCGATTGCTATCGTAGACGGCGCCCTCGCGCGGCGCCTGACCCAGACTCAGCAACTCGTCTCCGGTGGAGAAATAGGCGACCCTAAGCCGGCGCCAAACGAGCACTTCTTTGATGCCCAAACTGGCCACCAGCCCAAGCGCAGCGGGCGTGAGTAGCTCACCTTTTTGTAGCGCGACCTGACCCTGCATGAGGTCTTCGCCCAGGCAGCGCCGGTTCTCGCCGCGCGCCAGCACCCCGGCCGGGATGGTGATGTTCGCGCCGTCGCCCTGGACCAGTTCCTGCGGCACCACCGTGTCGAGCCCGGCCGGCAGGATGGCACCGGTCATGATCTTCAGGCATTCCCCCTGACTCACCGCGCCGACCCAGGCTCGGCCCGCAAGGGCGGTACCGACAACTTTGAGCTGCAGGGGCGAGTCGGTGCGAAGTTGCGAACCGTCCAGTGCGAAGCCGTCCATGGCCGAGTTGTCATGCGCCGGTACGCTGATGGGCGAGACCAGGTCCTGTGCCAGCACCCGGCCCAGTGCCTCCAGGATACCGACCGTCTCGGTCCGCGTGACCGGTTCCACCAGTCGGGACAGAAAAGCGCCGACATCGTCGGCGCGCAAGGCTTGCGGATCGTAGCCGAGCAGTTCAGCGGCGATCGTGTCGACGCTTTTCACGCCTGGGTCCCTTCAAGGGCCCGCAACTCCTCCAGTGTGTTGGCGTTGCAGAACGCCCGTGGATCATCGCCGGCTTCATCAAAGGGCACCAACACCGTACGGTGCAGCGCTGTCCAGGCAGCAATTTTTCGGCCGCCGTCACGGGTAAATCTGACCAGACTCTCGAGCAACGAGCACTGCAGCAGGCAGAACACGGGTTGCGTGTGCACCCGGATCTGGCCGTCGGCCCCGACTTCGGGTGCCGCCGCCATGGCGATCTCCGCATTTTGCGTCTCGAGTGTCAAGGCCAGGCGTTGCACCAGATCGAATGGCAGCAAGGGCGTGTCGCAGGGAACCGTCACCAGATACGGGGTTTCGCAGCGTTCAAGTCCGGCCAGAAAGCCCGCCAACGGGCCGGCGAAATCTGGCAAGGCGTCGGGCCAGACCGGCACGCCAAAGGACTCATACGCCGCGAGGTTGCGGTTGGCGTTGATCATGATGGCGCCGACACCAGCGCCGCATTGCAGCCGGGTCAGGGCGTGCAGCGCCAGCGCCTGGCCGCGAAAGCTCTGCAAACCCTTGTCCACGCCACCCATGCGTGTGCTGCGTCCGCCGCACAGAATCAGTGCCGTGATGTCGCTCGACTGAATCAGTTCAACCTCCTATGTAGCTCATTTCAACGCGGCGGACCCCCGGGGCGCCATGCGCCGATGTGGTGCCACGAAGCTCGGAGTAGCGGTCCGTGCGTCCGCTCCAGATATGGCCAATTACCGAGGCCAGATCGGCGTCTGAAGCCCCGGCGCGTACCAGCGAGCGCAGGTCCCAGCCCTGTTCGGCGAACAAGCACAGAAAGAGTCTGCCCTCTGTAGAGAGGCGAGCCCGGTTGCACGTCCCGCAAAAGGCCTGCGTGACGCTGCTGATGAGGCCGATTTCCCCGGCTTGCGCGTCGTGTTCACCCTGGGTGTTGGCAAAGCCCCAGCGCTGGGCGGTCTCGCCCGGCGTGCGCGGCGCCAGTTTCACGAGGGCAAACTGGCTCTGAATCGTTTCAAGGACCTGCTGCGACGGCACCACTTCATCCATCCGCCAACCATTGGTCACACCGACGTCCATGTATTCGATAAAACGCAGAACCATGGGGCTGCCTTTGAAGCGTCGCACCATCGGCAGGATCTGCTGGTCGTTGACGCCGCGCTTGACCACCATGTTGATCTTGATCGGACCGAGTCCGGCCGCATGCGCCGCGTCGATGCCGCCAAGTACATCACGGACCGGGAAGTTGACGTCGTTCATGCTCCGAAAGACCGCGTCGTCCAGGCCATCGAGACTGACCGTGACGCGTTGCAAGCCGGCGGCTTTGAGCGCACGCGCCTTGCGTGCCAGCAGCGAACCATTGGTGGTCAGGGTCAAATCAAGCGGACGATCCTCGGTTGTGCGCAGCGTCGACAATTGTTCGATCAGGCGTTCAATGTCCTTGCGCAACAACGGCTCGCCGCCGGTCAGACGGATCTTCTGCACGCCATGAGAGACAAAGACGCCGGCGATGCGCGTGATCTCTTCAAACGACAGCAGATCGGCGTGGGCCAGATAGGGGTGGGTGTGGTCAAAAATCTCTTTGGGCATGCAATAGCTGCAGCGAAAATTGCAGCGATCCGTGACGCTGATGCGCAGGTCGCGCAGTGAACGCCCCCGGCCGTCCGACAGCAAGCCGCAGGCAGTCATGCGCGAGCCATCGAGGAAGGCCGCCTTGGGTGCAGGCAAGCCGCCCGGACGTTGCTGCAGCAGGGGCAGGACGCGCGGCGTTGCGTGCTCAGTCATGCCTGCCACGCTGCCGCGCCGGTGCCTCAGACGCAGCGTGCACCGTCAACCTCGATGCACACGCCGCTGATGAAAGCGGCCTCGTCGCTGGCCAGATACAGGGCCGCGTTGGCGACGTCCAGTGCCGTGGAAAATCGACCCAGCGGGATGGTGGCACGAAACCGCGCTTTGCGCTCTTCGGTCAAGGGGCCACCGGCGAACTCTGTGGCCAGGCCAGTGTCCGGGTTGAAAACCGGGTTGATGCAGTTGACACGAATGTTGTCGGGCCCGAGTTCGGCGGCCAGTGACTTGGAGGTGACAATGACTGCACCCTTGGAGCCGTTGTACCAGGTCAGACCCGGGCGCGGTCGCACCCCTGCGGTCGAAGCGATGTTGATGAAGCTGCCACCACCCTGGGCGCGGAACACCGGCGTGGCGTGGATGGTGGCCAGATAGATGCTCTTGACGTTCACCGCATAGCACTTGTCAAACTCGGCTTCGCTGACTTCGAGCGCCGGGCGGTTGCGGTGCGTCCATCCGGCATTGCTGATCATCACATCGAGCCGGCCATGGCGCTGCACCGCTGCGGCCACGAGATCACGCACCGCTGCCGAGTTGGTTACGTCGGCAGCGAAGAACGAGGCGTGGCCACCGGCCGCCACGATTTCTGTCACCACCTTTTCGCCGGCGGCTGCATGGACGTCGTTGACAATGACTTTGGCGCCCTCGGCGGCCAGGCGCCTGGCAATGCCTTCGCCGATACCGCCCCCGGCACCCGTCACGATGATTGATTTGTCTTTCACACGCATAGTTGTGCAATCCGAGAAGTTATGAGTTGAACGAAGCCTTGGACAGATGGAGGATACTTCCTGCGGGTGAGCAACGAACGCGCCGCCAGTTCATCGCAGTGGGCTGACGTCGGTGGGGGCAAAATTGCTGACCGGCGCGTCCTTCGCGCGAGGCCATGCATCAAGGACCGGTTCCTTTTTGGGAGCCCGGGGAAACTGGCGGCGGTCCAGTACTGACACCGGCCCCGGTGTCGGTGATGGTGTCGGCCGGTTCTTGAGCCAGTAAGCCGGCTCGGGCATCTGCATGAATGGACAGCCGCAGTCGGGCGAGAAACGCCACGAAACCTGGTAGCCTGAGTGATCTACCGACGGGTCGAATCGATCCAGCCCGAGCAGCAGTTGCTGAGACAGTGCCGGGATATACCGAAGCAGCTTTTCCTGCCACTTCATGATCACCAGGTCGACTCGCAATTCCTCTTCGCTGCCGGAGCGTGCCACGGTCGATACCTCGCACGCCAACCAGTCCAGCGGTACACCGTGCAGTCGCAAGGTGTCCTTGAGGACGACGCGTACCAACTCGCGGCGGATGTTGCCACGCTGCTGTGTGCTGTTGGCCGGGCCCAGGCTTGGCGGCCCGCTCGCCGTTGGGTCACCGTGTCTCGGGACCCTGGTCTTGAAAAAGTCGAACATGGCGGTCTCCCGTTGTCTTTCAACTGTACGTCAAAACCTGTCCGCGTGCATCGCTCCTAGCCGTGCCTGATGGCCACTGTTTTCAGTGTGGTGAAGCCAAACAGGGCTTCAAAACCCTTCTCGCGACCATGTCCGCTGGACTTGACGCCACCAAAGGGCAACTCGACACCGCCTCCAGCGCCGTAATTGTTGATGAAGACCTGCCCACTGCGCAGGCGCCGCGCCATGCGCAACTGGCGAGCACCGTTCGCGCTCCAGACCCCGGCGACCAGGCCGAACTGCGTGGCATTGGCCAGTTCGACTGCATGGTCTTCGTCGCGGAAGGGCAGGGCGCAGAGCACCGGCCCGAACACTTCCTCCTGCGCCACGCGGTGCGATACCGGCACATCGCGCAACAGCACCGGGGCCTGATAGAAGCCGGACGGGGGCGCCTGTTCGACAACTTTGCCCTCCGCAACAATCGGGATGCCGGCAGCATGGGCGTCATCGAGAAAATCCGCAACACGCTGTTGCTGGCTGCGACGAATCAGGGGACCGACGTCGAGGTCAAGCTGCGCCGGACCCACGCGCAAATTTTCAAAGGCGGTACCCAGGCGCGCCAGCAGCGGCTCATAGATGGCCTGCGCAACGAGCAGGCGTGAGCCGGCCGAGCAGGTCTGCCCGGCGTTTTGCACGATGGCGTTGATGATGGCGGGCAGCGCGGCGTCAAGATCGGCGTCGGCGAAGACGATTTGCGGGCTTTTGCCGCCCAGCTCGAGAGTCACCGGACAATGACGCTCGGCTGCCACCTGCTGTATCAGTGTGCCAACGCGCGGGCTGCCGGTGAAGCTGATGTGGTCGATGCCGCGATGGCGCGCCAGCGCCGCGCCCACTTCGTGGCCATAGCCCGTGACCATATTGATCACCCCGGGTGCAAAACCAACCTCGGCGGCCAGTTGTGCCACCCGGATCAGCGACAGGCAGGCGTCTTCGGCCGGTTTGACGACGCAGACGTTGCCGGCGGCCAGGGCACCACCGACACTGCGCCCAAAGATCTGCATCGGGTAGTTCCACGGGATGATGTGACCGGTTACCCCGTGCGCTTCGCGCCAGGTCAGTACGCTGTAGCCGTCGAGGTACGGAATGGTCTGGCCGTGCAGCTTGTCGCAGGCGCCGGCATAGAACTCGAAGTAACGCGCCAGAGCCGCCGCGTCCGCGCGCGCCTGTTTGGTCGGTTTGCCGCAATCGCGCTGCTCAATGTCGGCAAGCTCCTGGGCATGTTCGGTGATCTTGAGCGACAGGCGCATGAGCAGGCGTCCGCGTTCTGCAGCGCTGAGCTTGCACCAGACCGAGTCGAGCGCATGGCGCGCTGCGCCCACGGCGTCATCGATGTCCGCTGCGACGCTGCGCTGGATCTGGTCGTAGGCCTGCCCATCTGAGGGGTCGATGACGTCAATGGTCTGGCTCGAGGCCGAAGGCACGGATTGATTGGCGATGTAGTTGAGTTGCATGGTGCCTATTTTCCACCAAAAAAAAAGCCCGCCAGAGCGGGCTTGTGGGTCGGCGCAGCCGGGTCAGCCGCCGTGGATCTTCATCATCAGTGGCACGATCAGCAACGCCACGATGTTGATGATCTTGATCAGCGGATTCACCGCCGGTCCGGCGGTGTCCTTGTACGGATCGCCCACCGTGTCGCCGGTCACGGCGGCTTTGTGCGCTTCCGAGCCCTTGCCGCCGTGGTTGCCGTCTTCAATGTACTTTTTCGCATTGTCCCAGGCGCCGCCGCCGGTACACATCGAAATGGCCACGAACAGGCCGGTCACGATGGTGCCCATGAGCAAACCACCCAATGCCTTGGGACCAAGCACCAGACCCACCAGAATCGGCACCACCACCGGCAGCAGCGAGGGGATCATCATTTCCTTGATCGCCGCCGTCGTGAGCATGTCAACCGCAGTGTCGTACTCGGGCTTGCCCGTGCCTTCCATGATGCCCTTGATCTCGCGGAACTGGCGGCGCACTTCAACCACCACCGAGCCCGCAGCGCGGCCGACCGCCTCCATGGCCATGGCGCCGAACAGGTAGGGAATCAGGCCGCCAATGAACAATCCGATGATGACCATCGGGTCGCTCAGATCAAAGGAAATGGCTTTGCCGTAGCTCTCGAGCTTGTGCGTGTAGTCGGCAAACAGCACCAGAGCGGCCAGACCGGCCGAGCCGATGGCATAGCCTTTGGTCACCGCCTTGGTTGTGTTGCCAACGGCGTCGAGCGGGTCGGTGACATCACGCACGCTGCTGGGCAGTTCGGACATTTCGGCAATGCCCCCGGCGTTGTCGGTGATCGGGCCATAGGCGTCCAGTGCGACGACGATGCCGGCCATGCTCAGCATGGACGTCGCAGCGACCGCAATGCCATACAAGCCGGCCAGGGCATACGCTGTGTAGATGGCGACGCAGACGAAGATAACCGGCCATGCAGTGGAACGCATGGACACGCCGAGCCCGGCGATGATGTTGGTGCCGTGGCCAGTGGTGGAGGCTTGCGCGATGTGGCGTACTGGCGAGTATTGCGTGCCGGTGTAGAACTCGGTGATCCAGACCAGCGCGGCGGTCAGGATCAGGCCGACGGCGCAAGCGCCGAACAAAGCCCATTGGCTTCCGGTTGCCTTGATGGCGTTGTCAGGCATCAGCCACATCGTGACAAAGAAGAAGGCAATCAGCGACAGGCCGCCAGCCACCGCCAGACCCTTGTACAGAGCCGGCATGACGTTCTTCATGCCCGGTGAGGCCTTGACGAAGAAACAGCCGATGATCGACGCCACAATCGACACGGCACCGAGTGCCAGTGGATAGACCACGGCGCTACTGCCGGCCCCGCTGACAAGGAGCGCTCCCAACACCATGGTCGCGATCAGGGTCACGGCGTAAGTCTCGAACAGGTCGGCCGCCATGCCGGCGCAGTCGCCCACGTTGTCGCCCACGTTGTCGGCAATCACCGCCGGATTGCGCGGGTCGTCCTCCGGAATACCGGCTTCGACCTTGCCCACCAGGTCGGCACCGACGTCGGCGCCCTTGGTGAAGATGCCGCCGCCCAGACGCGCAAAGATCGAGATCAGCGACGAGCCGAAGGCAAAGCCGATCAGCGGATTGAGCAACTTGGCGATATTCACGTCCGGCGTAGCGTTGCCATTACCGACCAGGAACCAGAAGAATCCGCTCACCCCGAGCAGGCCCAGGCCGACCACCAGCATGCCGGTGATGGCGCCGCCGCGAAAGGCAACATCGAGCGCCGGGCCGATGCCTTTGGTGGCTGCCTGCGCGGTGCGCACATTGGCGCGCACCGACACGTTCATGCCGATGAAGCCGCAGGCACCCGAAAGCACCGCGCCGAGCACGAAGCCGACGGCGCTGAGTGAGTCAAGAAAGACGCCGATCAGAATCGCCAGCACGACGCCGACCACGGCAATGGTTTTGTATTGCCGCGCAAGATAGGCGGCAGCACCGGTTTGTATTGCCGCCGAAATTTCCTGCATGCGTGCGTTGCCCGGATCCTGTGAAAGAATCCAGCTGCGGGCCCAAAAGCCGTAGGCCACGGCGATCAAGCCGCAAATAAGCGCCAGAATCAGCGCGGGGTTGCCTGTCATATGAAAATCTCCAGTCGTTGGTTCGCTAGGGTGTGGTGCAGCGCAATCGGCACCACCGCTGCGTTGCTTCCTCGTCGCGAAACATCAACAAATGCGCGATTGATGCGGACGATTGGCCAACTCTGGAACTGTACCTTGAAAATGACCATTTTCCTGGCCCGGAGCGGGCAGGGTTACTAAAATCTCTACTTTTCAGGCCTGCCCCCTGACCTAGCTCAAGGCGCAAGACACATCATGTCGCTAGACAACGTTACCCCAGGCAAGGATGCCCCCGAATCCTTTAACGTGATCATCGAAATTCCGATGAACGCCGATCCGATCAAGTACGAGGTCGACAAGGAGACCGGCGCCATCTTCG
>JAKANU010000389.1 GCA_021812315.1 Pseudomonadota bacterium | reverse complement strand
CGTCACCCGGTTCCACGCCAACACCGAGTTCCAGGCCTTGTATGAGCAGAAGCTGACCGAGTTGAAGGCCCAGCTCTATCAGAGCGGCGAGGCCCAGAAGGTGCTCGACGCGTGGGTGCAGGTGCTCAAGACGCAGGCGTCCGACCTGATCGACCGGCTACAGCGGCCCTCCCGCCAGCCTCTCAACTCCTCAGACGTCTCACGACCTTTGCCCGCAACCCCCGCGCGTGCCCATGGCGTCGTTACAACAGGAACCGCTGGAAACTGTAGGGAGGAGCACACGTCGGTCCTTAGGCGTTGAGTATCCGGCCGCGCCATCCGCCGAGGCATTCGCTCGGTGGAGCGACGACCGACTATGGGTATTCGACCACATGGGCCGGATCACGCCAGATGCATGCCTCGCGGTGTGCCGGTACTTCGCGGAGGAACTGCGCGGGCAGCACATGTTCATCGACTCGATGATGATGGTGTGCGCCAGCGAAGAAAGCATGGACGCGCAAAAGCAGTTCATGACCGATTTGGTTCGCATCACCCAGGAAACTGGGTTGCATATCCACCTCATCACGCACTGCCGCAAGCCGGCCAGCGGCGACGAAAGCAAACCCCCAGGGAAGTACGACTTGCGCGGGTCTGCAGCTATCAGCGACCAGGCGCACAACGTGGTGACCGTGTGGGCGAACAAAGCGAAGAAGGCAAAGCTCGACGCGAACATCAACGACTTCGACGCCATGGCCGAGAACGACGCGACGGTAACGGTCGAGAAGCAGCGTAACGGTAAATGGGAGGGTCGGGTGAAATTCTGGTTTCACGAACCGAGCCTGCGCTTCACAGACGACCGACTGACGCCAGTAGAGCCATACCAGATTGGCGGAGAGGTCACAGCATGAACAAACCCAAGGCGCAAGGCGCTGCGATCCGCGCTCAGCTGCTTCTGCTGGCGGCGCGGGCCGAAGGCGTATCGACGGACGAACTGACCGGATTCGACCGCGCTATCGTCAGCCGCGTGGCGTGGCGTGAGGCGTCGGAGCGAGGCCGCGTATACCGCGCCGGCAATGGGCTGATGGTGCGCTACTTCGCCAACCCGGCGGATGCGCAGCGCTATGAAGGCGAGGTCGAAACGCTGCGCAAGACCAAGCGCGAGGCGTGGTCAAAGAACTACGAGGAAGAGCGCAGGCGCAAACGCAGGAGCAAGACGAAGGCGCCGCCGCCCAGGCCGGAAGTCGCGCGCAAGAAGGCCGACCAGGCCGGCGTGCACATCAAGCACTATGGGCGTGGCGTCCACAAAGATGCGCCGGCCGTGACCCCGCCGGGCCTGAAGGTGAAGAAGTGCCCGAGCCCGCCGGCCTTCGGCCCTGCAGCGCGGTTGCTGCGCGTCAGTCAGGAGCAGCTGGAAAACAGGTTGCCCGCGCTGAAGGTCGGGAAAAATAGATGAGCGGCTGGCGGCAACTCGTGCACAACCTGCACAGCATCGGCGGCGAGGGCAGCCGCATGCAATTCGATTCGCTGGCGAGCGAACGCGGCAGCAATTCCGCGCTGGAGCGTGCAAAGGAGTTGCGAATGATCGAACGCATCAGCGGCGGTTGCGCATCGCGCTGGCGGCTTACCCGCATTGGCCGCATGTACTGCGAGGGGCTGGTGGAAGTGCGCCCGTCTGTTGGAGCAAGGACAGGAGGCCGCGCGCCGGCCATCGTAGGCGTGTCGTGGCTGGCGTCGCTGCCGGTTGGTATTCGCATCGATCCGAATGAAGAGGCCGCAGCATGAGCCACCGTACAGCCCGAGTGCACTTGCCTGCGCACGAACCGCGCTGCGAGCCGCAGTATGGATGTTCGCGCAAAGGTTCGTGTGCGCGCTGGAGGGCAGAGATACCGCCGGCCAATGCCTCGATGATCGGCGCCGGCCTGGCGGTGCACATTCTCGGCGGCATCGGCGACATGTGTCCGCACTACCTGCCGCTGGTGCGAGCGAATGAACCGGAGAAGCAGGCGGTGAAGCCGGCAGTGAAGGGGCTGACGTGAGTTGGTGGCGCGACTGGTTGGACGTGCTGGTGTGGAGCGCGTGGGTGGCCGTGATCCTGTGGGCATGTTCTATCGGCAACGGGTGGAGTCTGCTGTGAGAAGGTCTGCCAAGGTCGATGCGAACCACTCGCTGATCGTGGGCGCGCTACGCGCATGCGGCGCGACAGTGCAAAGCCTTGCCGCCATCGGAGGCGGATGCCCGGACTTGCTGGTGGGCCATCGTGGGCGGATTCATCTGTTCGAAATCAAGGACGGCAGCAAACCGCCATCGGCCCGAAAGCTCACGCCGGATCAAGAGACATGGCATGCAGCGTGGCGAGGCGCGCCTGTTTTAGTGATCGAGTCGGTAGAGCAGGCGATCACGGCGCTGGTCGATAAACCATGCAATTGACCTGCCACGACTGCCAGCAGGCCCAGAACACCACATGGTGGGGCGGCTACCGCTCCACATGCAAGGGCTGCACCGCAAGAGCCGTTGCGCGGTCACTGGCGTGCTTCAACGCGATCAAGAACGACGATCAGGCCGATTTGAAAGAGGCGATTGGCCGGCTATTCCCTGCCATCCCCTACGAGGACGCGCGAGCGTTGGTTTGGGAGTGGTGGCAACACGATCACTCGCAACAGGAGGCGGTAGAGCCATGAACACAGCAGCGAAGGTTCTCTGCGGCCTTTTCATCATCGCCATCGGCATGGCTGGCCTGCACTTCAAGGTCGAGTACAGCGGCCGGGTGCTGTTCGTCGGCTGCATGTTGGCGCTCAGCGTCGCATGA
>JAKANU010000388.1 GCA_021812315.1 Pseudomonadota bacterium | reverse complement strand
CAGATGCCCGGCGCAAAGCGCTGCATTTCGAGCCGACGGGAGCTCAATGGCAGATCAAGGCCCAGCTGCGCGGCATGGTCGAGTTCAGGCAGCTCGATTTGCTGCGCGATCCCTTTGATCGTACGGCATTTCACCTCAATGAGGTCGATTTGATTGTTTGCCGCAACGTCTTCATTTACCTTGAACCTGCAGCGGTAAGCACGATCGCCGCGAAATTCAATCGGTCGATGGCCACCAACGCGTACCTGCTGACCGGTCACAATGAACTGTTTGGTCATGACACTTCACCACTGCGAGTGACAATGTACCCCCAATCGGCCGTGTTTCAGAAGCTGGCGGCACAGACCCGCGAGCCCGGCTTGGTCAAGGCCATGGCCAGGCTACCAACCCCAAGTTCACCGCTGCTGCAGAAAGCCCTGCCTAGTGCGCCGATCCCGGGCGCACTTGAACCCCTCAAACCGAGGGAACCCAACGTCGACAGCTTGATCGCCCAATCCGAGCATCTGCTTCAGGCGGCCTGGCGAGACGCCGATGATGGCCGCCACGACCCGGCGCAGAGGTCCTGCCTCGAAGCCATCGCGCTCACACCCTTCGATCCGCGTCCGTATTTCCTGCTCGCTCAGTTGGCGCAAGAGCGCGGCGATATGGAGCAGACGCTGACCTGGCTGAACAAGGTGGTCTATCTTGATCCAGGCTTCATTGCCGCCTATCTGGAACTCGGTGCACTATATGCGCAGACTGAGGACGATACGCGCTCGCGACGCATGTACGCGACCGCCAGGCTCGAACTCGCCAAGTTGCCAGCCGATGCCAAGGTTGTACCGTACGTCGACTCCCCGGCGGCTGAAATCCTGGCCTATGTCGACCGGTTGCTGGCTGCAACCTTGGTGACAGCGCCGCAGAGCGGGACGCGCAAAATACCCGGAAGTGCAATCCCCTGAGCGCCCCTGTCCATGGACCAGACCTGCCTACTATTTGGACATCGGAACAACCGCTACGCGCTGGCGGTCGATTGGGTGCGAGAAATCGTTTGGCTCCCAGACCTTTCTGCAGCCGAGGAGTTGCCGCCTTCAATCGTCGGTGTGTTCAATTTGCGTGGTGCCGTCGTCCCGGTCATGGATCTGTGCCTGCGTTTTGGTCATGCAAGACTAACTTATACGCTGGCCGAAAGGGTCATCGTGCTGGAGGGGGAGCGTGGCGCAGTAGGAATCATTGCCAGCGACCTGCAGGAAATTGCGACGGTGAGCCCGTCAGCGATTGACCTGGCCGCGGTCGACGAGCGTGATCGTGGTCAGGCACGCTTTATCTTGGGCCATATGAAGCGTGACGACGGGATGGTGATGCTGCTCGACGTTGCGGCACTCCTGTATAGCAGTCCGTCTGCCGACGAGTTGCAGATGGACTTGACACCAAGCTCTGCCGAACGTCTGGCGCAACTGTACGGCGCGCCATCCGCGGACCAACTGGCTATATTGCAGGATCGCTCCCGCCAATTGGCGCGAATTCCCGGCAACGCCGAATCGGCGGGTCAACAGACCCTGGTTCTTGTCAGTCTCGGTGCTGAGCTCTATGGCCTCGAGGTGTCCAGCGTGCGTGAATTTGCCCACTTGCGTGCGTGCACGCCGATTCCCGGTTGTCCCACTCACATTGCGGGAAATATGAACCTGCGTGGCGAGATTCTCACATTGATCGATTTGCGCCCGGTGCTGGGTTTGACATCTGCCGAGTTGCTTGCGGAACTCGTCGTCGTGCAGATCGGTTCCCTTCGCTTCGGCCTCCTGGTGACGGAAGTCATCGACGTCGCCAAGGTGGCAATTACCGAGTTCAGTGGCCTGCCCGCCAACCCGGGTAGCGGCGCTGCCAGCTATTGCAAAGATGTTGTCGCCTTCAATGGCAACGCGATTGGAATTCTGGATTTGGACAAGATGTTGCTTACGCGCCGGCTGCAGGTGAGGCCGCGCCTACCATGACCACGCCACGCCGGCCTATAGAGTCTTCCGGAGATTGAGCCCATGAAGAAACAATTGAATCTCAGACATCGCATCGCACTTGGCTACCTGCCTCCTGTCTTGCTAATGGTCGCCGTTTGCGCCTTGATGATCTGGAAGACGCAAGCCATGCTGGAGATCTCCAGGTCGGTCGAAACGGCACACACCGTGGTTGAACACATCAAGGATGTTCACGCACATGCAATGGAGATGCAAAAATCAGCGCGCGGCTACCTGCTGGCACGAAACGACATCTCGCGCAGGAATTACGGCCAGGCACTGGCATCCGTGGGCGATGTCGCTAAGACACTGGAGCGCGAAATCGTCGACCAGAGCCAATTGCGAAAACTACACGAGATCCGGGCGGCCACCGGGAATCTGGCGGCACTGATCGAGCAGCAAATGCAACTCGTCGATAACGGAGAAACCTCCAAGGCTATTCAGCTCTATGCATCGGGCAACGACCGTAACCTTGGGCGCACCGTAACCAGGCTGATCAACGAGTTTGAACAGCGCGAGGAGGCGATCCTCAAGGAACGCCAGGGCGAAGAAACCCAAACCCTTGAGTCCATCACCAACCTGATGTTGATCTTTACCGCCAGTGCCATCGTGCTGGCCACCCTGCTCAGTTGGTGGGTGACCACGCGCATCAGCGGCTCACTGGTCAGCGCGGCGACAAGTATGACAAGTTCCTCGGCCGAGATTGCCTCCACGGTAGACGAGCACGAACGTGTCGTTTCGCACCAGGCTGCGGCGGTCAACCAGACCAGCACCACGGTTGAAGAACTCGGTGTTTCG
>JAKANU010000387.1 GCA_021812315.1 Pseudomonadota bacterium | reverse complement strand
TCGCGCCGGTGGTCGCGGCCACTTCCTTGATGTCAACCACCTTCGAATCAACCATAGGGCTGTATATAGAGGTATAAAATGCCATAATCGCCATCCCCATTCGTTCTGCAGACTTCTGACATGGCTGGCGATCATCATCGCCGCTGCGCCCGCGCTGCGCGTCGGCCTCGCGCTGGCGTTGCTCCAGGCGTTCGCGCGCCTGGCGGATCGCATCAAGTCGCGCCTGGCGCCGCTCGATCTCGGCCGGGATGTCCAACTCGGGCTCCTGCGCCTCGGCCTCGTCGGTGGCCTTCGTTCGCGCCAGCAGCGCGTCGATCTGCTTCTTGAGCTCGGCCTCGGTGTGCTGCATGCGCGCATAGCTCATCGCCTTGTGGCGGCTCCGTAAGCTCCCCCATCAAGTAGGCAGGTCAGAGGTAGAGACGCGTGGGACCTGATCCGGTGCTGCACGTTCAATCAAGGTCGATTTACATGAACTCAAACGGGAAAAGGTGAACGTTGGCCCGCGGTTTTGACACTATGTTCCATCGGCGGAGGTGCAAGACTGAAACAAGCTGCGGCGAACGGCTCATGCTCGGCCAATGCCGACGCTCACTCGCTCCAGGCGTGGGGCCGGCGTCAGGGTGGAGCCGCCGCTCGACCGGATTCGAGATCGCCTTACAGCAGCACGCGGAAATGCCGCTTGTCCGCATTGGACGACTTGAGGATGCGGTATTCCATCCCGCTGGCCACCGCGATCTGCTAGGCGAAGTCCTTCTTGGCCTGCACTACGGCATCTTCGATTTGGTTGTCGGCCTTTACCTCGACGATCACGTATTTCAGGCCGCCATCCGGCTCTTCGCGCTGGAAGATGAAGTCTGGGTGGTAGCTGCGCACGGTGCGTGAGTCGGGGTCGATGTACCGGATGAAGAAATCGGACTGGCCGTGGGTCAGCATTCCGGTGAAGTAGATTTCCTTCACACGCTGCTCGCGCAGCAGATCCCAGAACAGCCAGTTTTTGAACTTATGCGAAGGTTGGCTGGCATAACAACCGCAAGAACTGGCTGTTCGTCGGCTCGCGCCAAGCAGATTGCATCCGATTGCGACATATTTTGTCGCACTAGCCCCGCACAATGTTCTCACGCCCCAGGAGAACGCCATGCGACGCAGACACCACGCATTTGACCCCGCATTCGAGCGCGACGGCAGTCCTTTTGAGCCCATCGTCCACTTGTGGATGCTGCGCATCCTCCTACCCATGGGCGGCTTGCGCCGTGGTGAGTCGTACGCCTTTCCCCAAATCTTGAAACAGTTTGGGGTTGCGCCCGAAGCCTTTGACGACAGCGCCACGCTTGACGCGCAAGCTGGCCAGGCCGCCGCGCTGCTCAAGCCGATGTGGGAACGTGCCGAGCGCAACGCGCACAAACTCGCGCCGTCCGGACACCTCGTCGCCAACATCGCCGGTTTAGCCGAGTTGGTGCATCTCTCGCCGGCGGAATGCCGCATTCTGGAGTTCGCCAGCCTTTTGCATGCCGTGCGCGAACTGGACGATGTGGCCGACACTTTGGGGTCATTGTCGTCTTCCAAAACCATGGGCGCGCTGGAGAAGTTGCTGGGCCTGACTGAAGCTGAGGTGAAGCAGGCCTTGTCACCCAAAGGCCAGTTGGCGCGTTGCGGGCTGCTGACCTTGTCGCGCGACGGCAACGGCACCTTGAAAGCCAAGCTCGACTTGTTGTCCGAGAACTTCGCCGACGCGATCCTCACCCCCGACACCGAACCACTGTCGCTGCTGCGCGGCATTGTCACGCCGAGCCGACCACCCAAGTTGCAAGCTGACGACTACCCCCACCTGGGCTTGAATCTGCAGATGCTGCAGTGCTATCTACAAGAGACGCAGGCGCAACACAGGCCCGGAGTCAACATCCTGCTCTATGGCCCGCCCGGCACGGGCAAGACCGAACTCAGCCGCACCCTGGCGAAGGCATTGGGCTGTGATCTCTTTGAAGTCTCGACAGAAGACGAGGACGGCGGTCCGATTGGCGGCGAAGCCCGCTTGCGTGCCTACCGCGCCGCGCAGCGCTTTCTGGAACGCCGCAGCGTGATGATCCTGTTCGACGAAATCGAGGATGTGTTCAACACCGAGGAAGCCCCCTCCATGTTTGGCGGCCTGTTCCGCAGGTCTGGCGCGGGCCGCGAGCGCAAGGGCTGGATCAACAAGAGCCTGGAAGCCAACCCCGTGCCCACTTTCTGGCTGACCAACTCCATTCGCAGCCTGGACGCCGCCTACATCCGCCGCTTCGACTTTGTGCTGGAACTGCCCGTACCGCCGCAGCGCGTGCGCGAAACCATCGCCACCGCCTGCGTGGGCGATCTGGCCGACACGCCCACCCTGCGCACCCTGGCATCCAGCAACGACCTGGCGCCTGCCGTGCTCACCCGCGCCGCGTCCGTGCTGCAAACCATCCAGACCCGCATCTCGAGCGGCCAAACCAACACCGCGCTGCTGCAACTGGTGAACAACACCCTGCAAGCGCAAGGCCATGCACGGGTCAAGGCGAGCGACCCCAACCGCCTGCCAGACACCTACGACCCCGCTTACATCCACGCCGACACCGATCTTGTGGCCCTGGCTGACGGCATCGTCCATTCGGGCAGCGCCCGCCTGTGCCTGTACGGCCCACCCGGCACCGGCAAGACGGCCTATGCGCGCTGGCTGGCGCAACGGCTCAACCGCCCCCTGCTGGTCAAGCGCGCCTCCGACCTGCTCAGCAAGTGGCTGGGCGAGAGCGAACAAAACATCGCCCAGGCTT
>JAKANU010000386.1 GCA_021812315.1 Pseudomonadota bacterium | reverse complement strand
TCCTGTTTGCGCACACTGTAATGGCAGCACGGCACAAGTCCAAGCACGGCAAGCAGCCTTCGCCAGCCTCGGCTTGAACTTCGCCGCGCAAGCCCCAACTGCTGTTGAGCGTCCCAGTGACGGCGCCCCGCCCCCCGTGTGGATCAAGGAAACTCGGGGACGGCTCGACGTTTCCTTGAGCCGGTACGCGACAGCCGCAACAGGCACAGGTTTTCCGACATCACCTCTGGAGTCATCATGCTCATCGTCTGCCCGCATTGCGCCAGCCTCAATCGCGTTCCGCCCGAACGCCTCCAGCACGATCCGCAATGCGGCACCTGCCACCAGGCGCTGCTCACCGGCCATCCCGTGGAGTTGGGCGACGCCAATTTCGAGCGCTTCGTCGCCAAGACCGAATTGCCGGTGGTCGTCGATTTCTGGGCGCCCTGGTGCGGACCCTGCCGCATGATGGCGCCGCAGTTCGAACAGGCCGCGGCGCTCCTCAAGGGCCGCGCCGTGCTGGCCAAGGTGAATTCGGACGACAGCCCGCGGGCTTCGGTGCGTCACCGCATCCGCAGCATTCCAACCCTGCTGATGTTTCGCGGCGGCCAAGAAGCCAAGCGTCAGTCGGGTGTGATGCCGGCCCAGGAACTGGTGCGCTGGGCAGGGGCTTGACGCCAGGGTTCACCACCTGCGGCGGGTGGTCCGGAAAGCCTCCGTCAAATGCGTTGCTGCATTGCAACGCGGCGTGGCACGCCTGACATAGGGCGTCATCGATGTTTGATGCGGGTCAAGTTTTTTATTTGACCCTGGTTCGAGAATGGTTTCGGGGAAAACCCGTACACACCATCGAGAAAGGACCCGTCATGAAACCCTCTGTACCCGCGCACGCGCGCCTCATCGCAACGTTCAGTGCGGTCCGCCGCTGGTGGCGCAGCGTCTTTTTGGCCTTGTTGTCGCTCTTGAGCCTCGGTTTGCTGAGCACCCCGGCCCAGGCCGTGCCCGCCTTCGCCCGGCAAACCGGTCAAGCTTGTATTGCCTGCCACGTCGGCGGCTTCGGGCCGCAGCTCACGCCATTCGGTCGTGCCTTCAAGCTCGACGGCTACACCCTCAGCGATGGAAAGAGCCACATCCCGTTATCTGCGATGTTGGTGTCGTCGTTTACGCACACGACCGAGGATCAGACGCCCTTCTACAACGGCATGCATGGCAACGACAACTTCGTCGCCTTGCAACAAGCCTCCATTTTTCTCGCTGGGCGCTTGACCGACCACATCGGGATGATGGGGCAGGCCACCTACGCGCAAACGGCCGAGCCGGCCAACCTGGCGTGGGACAACACGGACATCCGCTATGCCCACAACTACACCCTGGGCGGCACCTCGGGGATCTTTGGCGTGTCCGTGAACAACAACCCGACCGTTTCCGACGTCTGGAACACGGTGCCGGCATGGCAATACGGGTTCATGACCAGCCCGATCAGTGGCGGTGTTCCTTTTACGCCGATGATGGCTGGTTTGGGCAGTACCGTTCTTGGGACGACCGCATACACGCTGGTCGACAACCACTGGTATATCGAGGGCGGCGCCTATCACTCACTGTCACCCTATTGGGGGAATTTGCTGCATGGCGGCAACGGGGGGATCACGGGATACGCACCGTACCTGCGGGCGAATTACTCGACCACCGTGGGCCAAAGCACCTATGAGGGCGGGCTTATCGGGATGAGCATGAAGCCACCCTCTGCGACGGGCAGCTCCGGAACGGATCGTGTGAATGATGTCGGCATCGATGGCACGTACCAGTTCATCAACGGCGACGTGCACAGCGTGACGGTCAATGGCCTTTACATGCAGGAGAAGGCCAATTACGACCAGTCCCTTGGTGTTTATCCAAGCGATACCGCGAAAACGCTGAACTTGAATGTTGCTTATTGGTTCCACAACACCTATGGCGCGACCATTCAATATTTCAACGTCAATGGCACGGCAGCAACCGGCGGAGTCATTGGATCCAACGTGCAAAGTAATGGCGTCGTCTGGGAACTCGACTGGAATCCGTTCGGGCAAAACTGGGCGAATCCGGAAAAGAATCTCCGCTTGGGCCTTCAATATACGACCTATAACAAGCTCAATGGCACCAGCCTCAACGCCAGTGCGAATAACAGCCTTTATATGTATATGTGGCTCGCCATATAATGTGAATATGCCCTTGTTCGACGCTCGATCATGCGTCCAAATGCTTCATAAATAATCAACCGACTCCTTTCTGGCTTGAATTCCAGAATGGGGTTGGTTGTGGAAATGACACAGCTCAGTGACAAAATGATTGGTGCATTGCACAATTTCAACATCACAAATCCCCCCGCAAGCAAGGAAACCATCATGTCTTCAACCCCAAGCGATCTGTATTTCGCCCAGGCCTTCCACCACGGTGAGCCCGAGCACCATAGCTATGTCGTGGCCATCGGCCACAAGGAGCGCGTCGAAACCCTGGCCCGCGCCGAGCACGCCAGACAGGAAGGCGAATACGGCATCGCGGTCTATCTGGTCGAACTCGACGCCCCCATGCAGGAGCATCTTCACCTCGTGAACTACTTCGGCTCGAACATGGGAGAACGTTGGATCGACGGCCAGCGCACCAGCAGGCAGGCAGCCTGAGAATGAGCGGCTGGAATCCTGGACAGCAGATCTGACGTCCTGGAGTTCAGTGCAGCATGCCCAGCGCGCGGGGAAGCGCCAGCGATAGCGCGGGCCAGTAGGTCACCAGGCCAAGGAAGGCCAGCATGGTGAGCAGCCAGGGCCAGACCGCAATGGTCAG
>JAKANU010000385.1 GCA_021812315.1 Pseudomonadota bacterium | reverse complement strand
ATCTGAAGCTGACTTTTCGCAACCTGGAAATGACCAACCTGACGCCGTATTCCGGCAAGTTTGCCGGGCGCAAGATCGATTCCGGCAAGCTCTCGGTCGACCTCGAATACAAGATCAAACAGCGCCAGCTGGCGGGCGAAAACAAGTTCATCGTCAACAAGCTCAGGCTCGGCGAGCGGGTCGACAGCCCTGATGCATTGAAGCTGCCGCTCGATCTCGCCATTGCCCTGCTGGAAGACAGCAACGGCGTCATTGACCTCGATCTGCCGGTGTCGGGCAGCCTCGACGACCCGCAATTCAGCTACGGGAAAATCGTCTGGAAAGCCTTCGTCAATGTGTTGACCAAGCTGGTGACCGCGCCCTTCCGCGCGCTCGGCAGCCTGCTGGGAATCAGTGCCGACAAGCTGGAGGCGGTGGAATTCGATTTCGGCGAGTCGGCCCTGTCACCGCCGGAACAGGAGAAGCTCAAGGAGATCGGCCAGGCGTTGGCCAAGCGGCCGGCGCTGACGCTGTCGATTGCACCGACGTATGAACTGCAGGGCGATACGCGCGCGATCCAGAAGCTGTGGATCCGCCGCGATGTGGCCCAGGGCATGGGGCTGAAAGTCGAACCCGGCCAGGAGCCCGGCCCGGGCGATACCACCAACCCGCGTGCGCAGAAAGCACTGGAAGACCTGTATGGCGAGCGCTTCGACAAGCAGGGTGGGGTGAAGGCGCTCAAGGCCGAACTGGAAAAAACCAAGGACGCTGCGAAGTCGCTGCACGCCGAGCTGCTGGAGCGCCTGACCCGGCAACTCCCGGTGAGCGAGGCCGAACTGCAACGGCTGGCACTGGCGCGCGCCGAGGCGGTGAAGCAGACGCTGATGACCCTGGGCCAGGTGGATGCTGCGAGGATCAGCGTGGGTGAAGTGGTGAAAACAGCGGATGGCGGCAAGCTGGTCGCCAGCAAGATGAGCCTGGGGGCAGGCAGGAAAGCCGCCGCCGATTCGCTTCCCGCGGCAGTGCCTGCACCATCCAAGCCGTGATGGGCCTACAAACAACCCCCAGCCTTGCCGTTAAGGGCAGGACGCTTACTCTGATTGCCACGCCATGACTTTTCGCCGAATCCGGATTTTGTTGTTGTTGGGTGTCCTGGTCGCCGCGATAGGCTTGACTCAGCTCGAACAGTTCATGGTGCGTGGCTGGCGGGCGCCGCTGGATGTGGCGGTGATTCCGATCAACGGCGACGGCTCGTCTGCCGCGAGCGAGACGATCCGCACGCTGCAGGCAGGCGACTTCGAAGAGATCAATACCTTTATCGTGCGTGAAACCACGCGTTACGGGGTGAAGCAGTCGCCCGCCATGCAGCTCACCCTGCTGCCGGAACTGAAAACGCAGCCACCCGTGCCGCCGCGCGATGGCAGTGCGCTGAAAACCATGTGGTGGAGCTTGAAGCTGCGCTGGTGGGTGTATCGGCAGTCAGGCGAATGGTTGCCGCAACTGGGCAAAATCAAGCTGTATGTGCTGTATCACGCGCCGCAGGAGGGTGTGGCGCTGGAGCATTCGCTGGGCCTGCAGAAAGGGCTGATCGGGGTGGTGCATGCCTTTGCCGATGCCCGGCAGACCCAGCAGAACAATATCGTCATTGCGCATGAGCTGATGCATACGCTGGGCGCGACGGACAAATACGACGCCGAAGGCCGGCCGCTTTATCCGCAAGGTTATGCCGAACCCGATCTGCCGCAATTGATGCCGCGCCATGAGGCTGAAATCATGGCTGGACGGCTGGTGAATGCTGCCGGACGGCTGGTGATGCCGCTCAGTCTGGATCAGTGCGTGATTGGCTCCATGACTGCGCATGAAATCAATCTCGACGAAGGGTTCAGGCAGCGTTTCTCATCCGGCCGTTGAGGCGGACCGTTGCTGGTTCAGCCGCGCCAGGCCAAAGTGTATGAAGGCCAGCGCGGCTAGCACCGGACCCAACAGATTCAGCAGCGGGACAAACTGCACCAGACCGGTCAGCAGTCCCAGCCCCCACCAACCGCCGCGCTCGCTTTTGAACAGGGTTGCCATTTCATTGGCCGTGGCATGCTCGGCAATGGCATCGTAGCGGAACAGGCGCTGGTTCAGATAGGCAGCAGCCACGAAGGGAATGATCACCCCGACGCCGATCAGCCATAGCGGTAGGGTCACCAGCCACAAGGCGACGAACAACACGATCGCGATCACCGCATTCCACAGGCTGCCGATGAGGCTGCCGCCGTTCTCGCGCTTGAGTTGGGGGTAATCGCGCTCGGCCACCACGCGAATCAGCGCAGGCATGGCAAACAGCGCGGTGAGGACGAGCGCGGTCAACATCACCATCGGCACGAACAGCATGAGGTGGATCAGCACCTGAATGCCGTTGGCGATCCACTCCGGTTTGAGATCGGCCAGCCAGACCTGGATGCCAATCTTGTCGAGCCCGTATTCAAGCCAGCCGGAGAAGGTGCTCCAGAAAGTGATGCCCAGCGCCAGCCACAGCAGCATGGCGACCAGCATCGGCCAGATCACCACCCACAACACGCGCAGGCTGAACAGGTCGCGCAGGGCGCGCGCAAGCGAATCGAGGACGGCATTCATGCGGTCGGTCTCTGTGCGGACTTGGGACGGAATACGGCGATCGTCTCCGGGCGCGCTTCCAGATACGGGCCGCCGATCAGGTCGATGCAGTAGGGCACGGCGGCGAAGATGCCGTCGAGCGTTTCCTTGATCGCCTTGGGCTGGCCCGGCAGGTTGAGGATCAGGCTGCCTCCGCGCGTCACGCCGACCTGGCGCGACAGGATC
>JAKANU010000060.1 GCA_021812315.1 Pseudomonadota bacterium | reverse complement strand
ACGATTGAAGGACCGGACACCGTGTTCGGAATCGACTCCAGGGAGCGCAATTTCGCTCGCGTTCGGCTGGTATGAACATCGCTCATCAGCGTCTACGGGAAACAGCATGAATCAAATGACAACGCTCAAGCCGGTCAAGAAGTCCGGCGTCAAAACGCCGTCGCAGCGGGGCGGCAAAGCGCCGGTGATCCTGCGCGAACACATCGTCGAAATCATCAGCGACTCCGGCGAAGGCGCACAAAAGTGCGGCCAGTCCCTGGGCGCCATCGCGGCACAGATGGGCAACGGAATCTGGACGACCGAGATCATTCCAGCCGAAATCCGTCCTCCGGCGCGCAGCGTCGCGGGCGCCAGCGGCAATCGCATCCGTATTGGTTCGAAGTACATCACCAATGGTGGTGACGCCACGGATCTGGTGGTGGCCTTCAACGAGCAGGTGCTGCTGGGAAGGGTGCGAGCCAAGGAACTCAAGCCCGGTGCGACGATCCTGATGGAGAGCATGTGGCGCGAACATCGGGATCCACGCATTGTGGCTTCCTACACCGAAACCTACGACAGCGTGGTGGCAGCTGGTTTCCGTGTCTACGAGATACCCATGGAGCAGGAGTGCCGCGCCATCGTTTCCGACGCGAAACGCGGCAAGAACATGTTTGCGTTGGGCGTGCTGTGCTATATCTACAGCCTCGAGGTCAAGCTCGCCGTTGACCAGATCATTCTGGCCTTCGGCAAGAAGGATCAAAGCGTGGTGGACGCCAACATCAAACTGCTCGAAGCGGGTCAGAAGTGGGCTGCGGCCAACCTCGATTTTTGTTACAGCATTCCGGCAACTCGTGCGACCGAACCGCAGATCGTGGTCAACGGCAATACCGCCGTAGCCTTGGGCGTGCTCGCCTCCGGCATGGAAATTTGCGCCATGTATCCGATCACGCCGGCGACCTCGGCATCACACTATCTTTCGGACGTTTTTGATAAGGTTGGTGGCATGGTGCACCAGGCCGAGGATGAAATCGCCGCCTGCGCCTTTGCCATCGGCGCCTCGTACGCCGGCAAGTGCACGATCACCATCACCTCCGGTCCGGGCTATTCCCTCAAGCAGGAGGCCATTGGTCTGGCCGTGATGGGCGAAATCCCGTTGGTTGTGGTCAACGTGATGCGCGGTGGCCCCAGCACCGGCCAACCGACCAAGATGGAACAAGGCGATTTGATGACGGCCATCTTCGGCAGCCACGGCGACGCCCCCAAGGTCGTCATGGCACCCGGAACGATTGAGGAATGCTTCTACGCGATCATCACCGCGCGCAAGATCGCGGAGACCTTCAACATGGTGGTTGTGGTCCTCACCGACTCCGGACTGGCGACCTCGCAGCAACCTTTCCCTCGGCCCAATTTCAACGAATCCTGGATGGCTCCGCCGGTCGACCAGAGCCCGATCCCCAAGGGCGCCAAACCCTACGACTGGGACGACACGACCGGCTTGGCGCGGCGCTTCATTCCGGGTCAACCCGGCGGCATGCACACCCTGACCGGTTTGGCACATGACAGCAACAGCCAGGTTGCCTACGACCCCGACATCAACGAACAGACCCTGCGTTTTCGTAGCCTCAAGCTTGCGGCATTGCAAAAAACGCTCAAGGCACCGACTGTGTTTGGCGCGCCCAAGGGCGACCTGCTGGTCGTCGGCTGGGGCAGCACCAAGGGTGCCATTGAAGAGGCGGTTGAGGGAATGCGCGCCGACGGCCACAAGGTGTCGTCGATGCACCTGCAGTTCCTGCAGCCACTGCCGCCGGGCATCAAGGAAATCATGAGTGGCTTCAAGAAGGTCATGACCATCGAGAGCAACTGGAGTGATCGACCCGAGGACAAGATCATCGATGAAGACAATCGTCGCTATTCCTCGGTGGCCATCCTGCTGCGCTCGCGCTATCTGGTCGACATCGACTGCTGGAGCGAAGTCCGAGGGCAGCCGATCAAGCCCGGGACGATCCGCCGCGTCTTGTTGAAGCAACTGCAAAAGTAACCGTACAGAAAGGTGAAAACACCATGAACATGATGTCCGCCACGGAATGCCTGCTCGAGATGTCCGAAGAGCGCCTCGAGATCGAGGACTACCAAAAGGGCGTACCGCGCTGGTGCACCGGCTGCGGCGACAACGCCATTCTTACGGCCGTGCAGCGTCTGTGTCGCGACGAGGCGCTGTTGCCCGAGAAAACCGTGTTTGTGTCGGGTATTGGTTGTTCCAGTCGTTTCCCGCATTACATGAAGACCTACGGTTTTCACAGCATCCACGGTCGCGCCCTGCCGATCGCCGAAGGTGTGAAGATGGCGCGGCCCGATTTGACGGTGTTTGTCAACACCGGCGACGGCGACTGTTGCAGCATTGGTGCCGCGCACTGGATCCATGCCATCCGCTACAACATGAACCTTACGGTGTTCCTGCATGACAACCAGATCTATGGCCTGACCAAGAAGCAGGCATCGCCGACCTCACCGATCGGCACCAAGAGCAACACAACACCACGCGGCAGCTACCTCGAAGCCATGAACCCGCTGACGGTGACGCTGGGTGTGCAAAACGTCTCCTTCGTGGCGCAAGCGGCGGACTGGATTCCCGAGAGCCTGTTTGACATTGTCAAGGCTGCCTACCACCACAAGGGACTATCGTTTGTACGCATCGTCCAGCGCTGTCCCGAATGGTTGCCCACCGCGCTCGATCCGTGGCTGAATGACCCGGCGCGCGTCAAGCTGCTGCATCATGAGGATGGTCTTCAAATCAGCGCCGGGATGGCCAAGATTTACAAGAATCAGTTGCAACACGACCCGTCGAACATCGACCGCGCACGTGAGATCGCCTCCGACAGGGACTGCATCCCGGTCGGAATTCTGTACCGCGATCCGAGTGTGCCGTGCTACGAGGACTTACGACTGACAGACAAACTGCGCACACCGGAATTGACCCGCGCCGGACTCAACGCGGAGCTCGACAAATACACCGTCTGGCCGCAGGAAGCACCACAGAAAACAGGCAAGTAAAGACATGCAAGCAGATACTCAAGCACAGGTCGCTTTTTTCCTGACAGGTCGGCGCACCGACAAGCATCTGGAACCGGTTGAAGGTTCGGGGCTGCGCCCGGCCCTGTTCGCGCGCTATAACAAGCTCACCGAACTTCGCTATGACTTCCCGCTGGTCCTGGTTGGCGACCCCCCCGGCTCAAGTGCCTTTGCCCAATCGCTGTCGGACGTGATTGACCAGGCGCTGGCCGTGTCTGCCCGCGGTACCGACGGTGAAAGGGTCAGAAAGAACGTGCTGTGCCTTGAGCGGGAGATCCGCACTCTGGCCGCCCACGGTGCAGCGAGTTCGCTATCGGCGCTGTGGGATAGCGCGGCGGGCAAGCTTGCGCTGACCAACGATCAGTCGTTCCAGGACAATCTGCGCCGCACGCGCGCAGCGATCAAGATCGATGGCGCCGTGCTCGACTGCAATGCCGCCCTGCCCGCGCGGCTGATCCAACACGCCTGGGCTGTGGGACAGCGGAACAAGGCACGCGCTTTGCGCAAGAAGATTGACACTTTGGTGCTCAAACTCTCGAACATCCTGAAATCGGACTACGAGTGCTCTGAGGCGGGTCGCAGCGCCAAGAACCTGCAAGCCGGCGTTGGAAGCGGCTTTGACGCGGCGTTCGACTTTGGCGCAATGTCACGTCTGCTCTCCAAGGCCTTGCCCAAGGTCGAGTTTCCCCCGGCCCGACGCGCCCGCATCAACGCCTTGCTGGAAGCCTTGACCACGCAGCAGTTCATTCCTTCGAGCAGCGTCGCCAAGGGCAAAGCCGGCGCCGCAAAGCCCTACAGCTTCCTGTTCGACAGTTGTGCGGATGCCCTGAACGCATTTCGCGAGCGCGTTCCGAAGCAGATCGCCTTGGCCAGAGCCATTGCTGTGGCGGAGCTCGAGGTCCAGGGCCTGTACATCGAGTCCAAGCATGACGCGCTGTTTGCCCAGTTCGGCATTGACGGACTTGATGCCGGGGTTGTGGCGGCATTTCCGGACTACCTGGTCTGCACCAAGGCGCAGGGATTGTCAGCCCTGGAGCAGGCACATCTGACCGAAATTCTGTCCTCCGGCCTGCCGATCAAGGTCTTGCTGCAAATCGACGACGTATTGGGTGATACCACCAACGCTCAGGAAAAATCCGCCCCCGGCGTCCCGGGTCGGCGGATTGCCAACATGGCCATGGGCCTCGGTGAGGCGTTTGTACTGCAAACCGCCAGTTCGAACCTGTTGCGCATGGGTGGACGCATTGCCGACGCCTTGAACTACGCCGGCCCGGCACTGCTCAGCGTATTTTCGGGCGCTGGCCAGGCGACGACCGGCCTGCCGCCCTACATGGTAGCCGCAGCCGCCGTCGAGTCGCGTGCGTTCCCGAGCTTCACCTACAACCCCTCTGCGGGGCCGAATTGGGCATCGCGGTTTCAACTCGATGGCAATCCGCAGTCCCAGCTCGACTGGCCGGTGCACGCCTACGAGTACGAAGATCCCCAGCACCAGCGCGCCAAAGAAGACCTGGCCTTCACGCTGATTGATTTCCTGGCATGCGATCAGCGCTACGCCAAACATTTTGCGCGGATCGGGCGTGATCGGTGGAACGCGAGCATGATTGCCGCAGCCGAGGCTGTGACTCTGCAGCGCACGGGCCTCCCGTCCAAGATACCAAGCTTGCTGATGGTCGACGCCGAAAACGTCCTGCACAAGGTGATTGTTGACGAAGAACTGATTCGTCAGAGCCAGCGTTGTCGCCTGGCCTGGCAGAACTTGCAGGAATTGGGTGGCATCAACAACTCGCACGCCGAAATACTGCTGGCGCGCGAAAAGAAGAACTGGGAAGAACGCTTGCAACAGGCGACGCAGCAGGCGCAGAGTGCTCCCGCTCCAGCTTCGGTTCCGGCCGCGGCGGCAGCGCCGACTGGCGCCGAAGCAGCGCCGCCCGAACAGGAACCCGCACGGTCTGCAGACGAAGCCTACATTGAAACGGAGCGCTGTTCAACGTGCAATGAATGCACCCAGATCAACGGAAAGATGTTTTCCTACAATGCCAATCAGCAAGCGTACATTGCCGACATCACTGCCGGGACCTACGCTCAACTGGTTGAAGCTGCGGAGAGTTGCCAGGTTTCCGTCATCCACCCGGGCAAACCGCGCGACCCGAACGAGCCAGGTCTGGAAGACCTGGTCAAACGCGCCGAAGCTTTCGCCTGAGCTAGGTCCGCTCGCGCCCGGCAAGACCCTACAACGGACGAGGTCTTGCCGTGGGCGGTGCCTGTGTGACTGATGCCGCGCGGCGATATTTGAGAGGCTCATCCACAATGAGTCGGCAATAGCTGGTATATTGCACCGCAACATTTTGATGGGGTCTTTTTCACGTGCTGTACCAACTCTACGAAACCCAACGCTCGCTGATGGAGCCATTTTCCGATCTGGCTCACTCGGCTGCCAAAGTCTTTGACAATCCGCTCTCGCCACTCGGGCAGAGTCCGTTCGCGCAGCGCATGTCAGCCGGCTACGACTTGATGTACCGGCTAAGCAAGGACTATGTCAAGCCCGAATTCGGGCTGCGCACAGTCGACGTGCAGGGCGTCGAGGTGGCCATTCACGAGCGCGTGGAAATTGACAAGCCTTTTTGTGAATTGCGCCGCTTCAAACGCTTTAGCGACGATGCGGCAACGCTGAACACGCTCAAGAGCCAGCCGGTGGTACTGATTGTTGCGCCGCTTTCCGGCCACTACGCGACGCTGTTGCGCGACACCGTCAAGTCGATGCTGGGCGACCACAAGGTCTACATCACGGACTGGAAGAACGCGCGCCTGATCCCGATGGCTGCCGGCGAGTTTCGCCTCGACGACTACGTGAACTACGTGCAGGAGTTCATCCGCCACCTGCAGAGCAAATACGGCGTCTGCCACGTGGTCAGCGTATGCCAGCCCACCGTGCCGGTACTCGCCGCAGTGTCATTGATGGCCAGCCGGGGTGAGCAGACGCCGCGGAGCATGGTCATGATGGGCGGCCCGATCGACGCGCGCAGGTCCCCGACGTCGGTCAACAGCCTGGCCATGAACAAGAGTCACGAGTGGTTCGAACACAATGTTATCTACCGCGTGCCCAGCAATTTCCCGGGGGCCGGTCGACGCGTTTATCCGGGCTTCCTGCAACATTCGGGCTTTGTCGCGATGAATCCCAGCAACCATGCCAAGAGTCACTACGACTACTTCATGGATCTGATCAAAGGTGATGACAACAGCACCGATGCGCATCGGAAGTTTTATGACGAGTACAACGCCGTGCTCGACATGGACGCCGACTACTACCTTGACACGATCAAGGTCGTATTTCAGGATTTCAGCCTGGTCAACGGCACCTGGGACGTCAAGAGCGCCGACGGAAAGACCGAGCGTGTGCGTCCGCAGGACATCAGCAACACGGCCCTTTTCTCAATTGAAGGGGAACTCGACGACATTTCAGGCTCGGGACAGACCGAGGCGGTACATGCCATCTGCCCGGGTGTGCCCGCGGCCATGCACAAGCATCTTGAGGTGCGCGGTGCCGGGCATTTCGGCATCTTCAGTGGACGACGCTGGCGTGAGGTCGTCTATCCCCAGGTTCATGCCTTCATCGCCGACCATCATCAGCCTAGAGCTTCGCGCAAACCTGCTGCTTCCAAGGGCAAGGCCACGCCAAAGCGCATGAAAAGGGCCTAGCGCGCTACATTTTTGATAGTAGCGCGGGCCCTGAATCGGCGCAGCTGATGAGTCTGATCACCGACATTCTGGCCCTGCTTCCGCAAACGCAGTGCACCCGCTGTGGTTACGCGGATTGCGCAGCCTACGCACAAGCCATTGCCGATCTCCAGGCACCAATCAATCAATGTCCACCCGGTGGTGCCCAGGGTATCGAGCAACTCGCGGCGCTTACCGGTCAACCAGCGACGGCGCTGAACCCGGCCAACGGTGTCGAAGGCCCTCGTTTGGTGGCCTTCATTGACGAGCCGTGGTGCGTGGGTTGCGCCCTTTGCCTGGCAGCGTGCCCAACCGATGCGATCATGGGCAGCAATAAACTGATGCACGTGGTGATTGAAACGCACTGCACCGGCTGTGCGTTATGTGTGCCGGTTTGCCCGGTCGATTGCATCAAGCTCGAAAATGTCAGCGGCGCAGCCACCGGGCGTGCCGCATGGACAACAACGCAGGCTGCCAGCGCGCGCGAACGCTACACACTGCATGTGGCGCGCCGGCGCCCAATCGACGCCAAGCTCAGCCCAGAGCGTCGTTGACCTGGTCGTTGAACTCGGCCAGACTCACCGCGTCACCGATCTCGCGCGGCATGGCGTCGCGAACCGAGAACACGCCCAGCGTCTTGTCGTTGGCGGACACGATGGGAAGGTGACGAAAGCCGCGCTCGATCATCATCAGAACCGCTTCGGCAACTTTCATGTCGGGCCCCACGGTCTGCGGGTTCGGTGTCATGACGTCGGCCACGCTGGTGGTTTGCGGATTCAGTGCCTTGGCCAAGACGCGCGTCATCAGGTCGCGTTCCGTCAGAATGCCCAGCATGCTGCCGTCGGCCTCAGTGACCAGTACATTGCTGGAGTTGGCCTTGGTCATCACGCAAGCGGCCTCCCAAACACTGGCGTGCTTGGGCAAGGTCACCACATGACGCTGGGTCAAGGACTGAAAAACAGTACGTTCTGGCATGACGGGAGTCCTTTCAAAATCAAGATTTACGAAGGCTGACCAATCCCGGCTAGCGCAGGGAGGCGTTGATTTTCTCCAGCACACGCGAGCCGGGACAAAGCTCTTTCATGCCCATGCTGTTGAGTGGCGTGTCGCTGGTGTTGAGCGACATGTGCAAATCCGTGGCAATCGGATCAAGGTAGAGCAAACCGGTGACGATTTCACCCAGCGCGTGATGCGCGTTCATGTAACTCAGGGCAGCATATCGGTCGGTCGGGTCGTAGGCCTCGTGGAGCTTGCGCAAGCGCAGGGTGGAGCCGTCATGCTGCTGCACATCGATCACCGATCCAGGGGCATATTCGGTGGTGATTTCACTGCGCGTGACCATGAAGTCAATGCGGCTGACGGCTTCGTTGTGCTGTCGCACGTAGTCGTAACTCTTGGTGCTGCCACCGTGATTGTTGAACGTGACACAGGGGCTGATCACGTCGATGAAGGCGGCGCCACCGTGATCGATGGCGCCCTTGATCAGCGGCACCAGTTGCGCCTTGTCGCCGGAGAAGCTGCGGGCCACATAGGTTGCGCCCAGTTGCAGGGCCAGACCCACCAGGTCAACCGGGTTGTCGCTGTTGATCACACCCTTCTTGCTCTTGGACCCACGATCTGCCGTGGCCGAAAACTGGCCTTTGGTCAAACCATAGACACCGTTGTTTTCGACAATGTAGGCCATGCGCACGCCGCGGCGCATCGCGTTGGCGAACTGGCCCAGACCGATCGAGGCCGAATCGCCGTCGCCGGAAACCCCCAGGTACAGCAGATCGCGATTGGCCAGATTGGCACCGGTCAACACCGAGGGCATGCGCCCGTGCACAGTGTTGAAACCGTGCGAAGCGCCCAGAAAGTAGTCGGGCGTCTTGGAGCTGCAGCCAATACCCGAGAGCTTGGCCACGCGATGCGGTTCGATGTCGAGTTCCCAGCACGCCTGAATAATGGCCGCCGAAATCGAATCGTGACCGCAACCCGCGCACAGGGTCGAGATCCGGCCCTCGTAGTCACGCCGTGTATAACCAACCTTGTTGGTAACCAGGGAAGGATGATGCAGTCTTGGCTTGGCGAGAAAGGTCATACGGCCTCCTTGGTCAAGGCTTTGGGCTGAGCCTCGGGGGCACCCGGTTGCAGATGCTCCCTGATGCTCCGGGTGATGAATCGGGCGGTGATCGGCGTGCCGTCGTAGTGCAGCACCTTCACCAGGCGATTGGGATCGACCGCCAGCTCGTTGACCAGCAGGGAATGCATCTGGCCATCGCGGTTTTGCTCGACAACGAACACCTTGTCATGCCCCTCAATGAACTGCTCGACCGAAGCCGGAAACGGAAAAGCCCGCAAGCGCAGCGCATCGACATCCATGCCGGTGGCTGTCAGCGCATCCAGCGCCTCGTGCATGGCCGGGCTGGTCGACCCAAAGTAGATGACACCCATCGGCGTTGGCCGCTGTGCCTTGCGCAACACTGGCTGCGGCACCAGATCGGCAGCTGTCTTGAACTTGTGCAGCAGCCGCTCCATGTTGTAGACGTAGTCGGGCCCACGCTCTGAATAGCGGGCATAAGGGTCACGTGTCGTACCACGGGTGAAGAAAGCGCCCTTGGTCGGATGCGTGCCCGGCAGCGTACGCCAGGGAATACCATCTCCGTCGACATCCTTGTAGCGACCAAAATCCTTGCCCGCCTCGAGTTCTTCGGCACTCATCACCTTGCCGCGGTCGTAATCACGAGAGTCGTCCCAGACAAAAGGTTTGCACAGACGCTGGTTCATGCCGATGTCCAGATCGGTCATGACAAAGATCGGCGTCTGCAGTCGATCCGCGAGGTCGAGCGCGGCAGCGGCCTGCTCGAAGCACTCAAAAGGATCTTCCGGAAACAACATCACGTGTTTGGTATCACCATGCGAGGCATAGGCGCAGGCAAGCAAATCGGATTGCTGCGTGCGGGTGGGCATGCCGGTGGACGGGCCGCCACGTTGCACGTCGATGATGGTCACCGGAATCTCGGCAAAATAGGCCAGCCCGATGAATTCGGCCATCAGCGAAATGCCCGGGCCCGAGGTTGCCGTAAAGGCGCGCGCACCATTCCAGCCCGCACCCACCACCATGCCAATCGATGCCAGTTCGTCTTCGGCCTGCACAATGGCAACTTTGCTGCGCCCGGTCTGTTCGTCAATACGGTACTTGTCGCAGTATTTCTGAAAGGCCTCGGGCACCGAGGAGGATGGCGTGATCGGGTACCAGGCCGCCACCGTCGCACCACCATACAGACAGCCCAGCGCGGCAGCGCTGTTGCCATCGGTAAAGATCATGTCGCCGACCTTGTCGGCACGGCGTACACGCAAGCCCAGCGGCGCACTCAGATGCTGCTTGACGTAATCGCGACCCAGATGCAGGGCGCGCACATTTGATTCAAGCAACATCTCCTTGCCGCGATACTGCTCGGCGAAGAGCTTCTCGAACACCTCGCCTTCAACATCCAGCAGCACTGAAAGGGCACCGACGTAAATGATGTTCTTGAACAACTGGCGCTGGCGCGGATCGGTGTAGGCGGCGTTGCTGATGTCGGTCAGCGGAATGCCAATGACCTCGATGTCCTTGCGAAAGCGCGATTCCGCAATCGGGCGTGTGCTGTCATAGAACAGGTAGCCGCCGCTCTGGATTTCGGCGACATCGGTGTCCCAGGTCTGTGGATTCATGGCCACCATCATGTCCACGCCGCCGCGCCGCCCCCCATAGCCCTGTTCACAAACACGCGCCTCGTACCAGGTGGGCATGCCCTGAATATTGCTCGGAAAGATGTTGCGCGGGCTCACCGGGACGCCCATGCGCATCACCGCCTTGGCGAACAACTCGTTGGCCGAGGCCGAGCCGGATCCGTTGACATTGGCAAACTTGATGACAAAGTCGTTGACTGCTTCGATGTGTTTCATGCGACCTCCATCGCGCGGCGTACGACTTTACCTTCGCGGCACTTCGGGCCGGCCTGGGTCGTGTTAAGAATGAACTTCTGCATGTCCCAAGCACCGGTCGGACAGCGCTCGGCGCACAGGCCGCAATGCAGGCAGACATCTTCGTCCTTGACCATCACCCGTCCGGTCTTGAGCGCACCGGAGACATAAAGTGCCTGCGAGGTGTTGGGTGCCGGTGCCTTCAGGCGGGTGCGCAGATCGGCTTCCTCACCGTTGGCCGTGAACGTAATGCAATCCATGGGACAGATGTCCACGCAGGCGTCACACTCGATACAGGTATGTTTGGTGAACACCGTCTGCACGTCGCAATTCAGACAGCGACTGGCCTCCTTGAACGCGGTCGCAGCATCAAAGCCGAGTTCCACTTCGACCCGGATGCTGGCCAGCGCCACTTCGGCCTTGGCCCATGGCACCTTGAAGCGCGCATCCGCCGAAACACTGCTGTCGTAGCTCCATTCATGGATGCCCATCTTGGCCGACATCAGGCTCGTCATCGGTGCCGGGCGCCTCGACACATCCTCGCGATGCAGGAAGCGGTCAATCGAGACTGCCGCCTCATGCCCATGCGCCACCGCCGTGATGATGTTCTTGGGGCCAAAAGCCGCGTCACCGCCGAAAAACACCTGTGGCAGCGTGGATTGAAATGCATCGGGCACCAGCACTGGCAAGCCCCACTTGTCAAATTCGATGCCGACGTCGCTCTCGATCCAGGGAAAGGCATTCTCCTGACCCACCGCGATCAGCACCTCGTCGCACTCGATCAACACGTCGGGCGCGCCGGTCGGCACCAGTGTGCGTTTGCCCTTGTCGTCATAAACCGCCTCGACAATCTCAAAACGCATGCCCGTGAGTTTGCCCGCCGCATGCTCGAAGCTCTTGGGTACATGAAAATTGAGAATCGGAATGCCCTCGTGCAGCGCGTCCTCCTTCTCCCAGGGTGAGGCCTTCATCTCCTCAAAACCGCTGCGCACCACGACCTTCACATCGACGCCACCGAGACGACGGGCCGAGCGGCAGCAATCCATGGCCGTGTTGCCACCGCCAAGCACGATGACGCGCTTGCCCACGCTCGTGATGTGACCAAACGATACTGAGGCCAGCCAGTCAATGCCGATATGAACCTTGTCCTTGATGTCCCAGCGCCCCGGGACGTCAAGATCGCGCCCGCGCGGTGCACCACAGCCGACAAAAACTGCGTCGTACCCCTGGCTCAGCAGCGCACGCATCGACTCGATGCGCTGCCCGCTCTTGAAGTCAACCCCCAGATCCAGGATATAGCCTGTTTCCTCATCGATCACCGACTCCGGCAGGCGAAAGCGCGGAATCTGGCTGCGAATGAAGCCCCCGGCCTTGGCTTCGCCGTCGAACACGGTGACCTCATAGCCCAGCGGCGCGAGATCGCGCGCCACCGTCAGCGAGGCCGGACCGGCGCCGACACAGGCCACGCGCTTGCCATTCTTTGGCGCAACCGCAGGCATACGACTTCTGACATCTTCCTTATGATCGGCAGCAACCCGCTTGAGGCGGCAAATGGCTACCGGCTCGGGCGCTTCGCCATTGCTCTGCTCGACCCGCACCCGCCGGCAGGCCGGTTCGCAGGGACGGTCACAGGTACGGCCGAGCAC
>JAKANU010000384.1 GCA_021812315.1 Pseudomonadota bacterium | reverse complement strand
TTCGCACCGTGTGCGAGCCGCAGTTCGAGCGCCCGCTGAAAGACATTTCCCTGGGACAGATTTTGCTGCGCCTGTTCCAGGTGTCCCGTCGCTTCAAGGTGGAAATCCAGCCGCAGCTCGTGCTGTTGCAAAAAACCCTGCTGAATGTCGAAGGCCTGGGACGCCAGCTCGACCCCGACCTGGATCTCTGGACGACCGCCCAGCCTTTCCTCAAGCGCTGGATGCAGAGCCAGGTTGGCTGGCGCGCTTTGCGCGACCATCTGCAAAAAGAGGCGCCGCGCTTCGCCCAGTACTTCCCGGCCTTGCCTCGCATGATCTATCACGCCCTGGAGCAAGCGCAACAGCCGACCGAGCGGGAGCTGACACGCCAGCTGTTGCAGGAACAACGGCGGACCAATGCGTTGTTGCAGGGCTTGATCGGTTTCGTCGTCGGGCTGGTGGTCTTTCTCTTGTTGTTGGCTTTGTGGAATGCGCGGCACTGGCTCGGGGTCTGAAGCGATGAACCTTGTGCAACTCGGGGATGCAGAGCAATGGCCTGCGCTGGGACTGGGCACATGGCGCTTCGGCGAAGCCGCGACGCGCCATGCCGGCGAAGTTGCCGCCGTGCGCCACGCCCTGGAGCTTGGCTACCGCGTGTTGGATACCGCCGAGATGTATGGCGAAGGTGGTGCCGAGCGCGTGGTGGGCGAGGCCCTGGCGGGCGCTGTGCGTGAGGGTGTGGTCAAGCGCGAGCAAGTGCTGGTAGTCAGCAAGGTCTATCCGCATCACGCCAGTGCCGCTGGGGTGCAGGCCGCTTGCGAGCGCAGTCTGCACCGACTCGGCTTGGAGCAGATCGATCTTTATCTGTCGCACTGGCGCGGTAGCCTGCCTCTGGAAGAGACGCTGGAGGGATTCACCCGTTTGGTCGCTGCGGGCCGGATCCGCCATTGGGGCGTGAGCAATTTCGACTTGCAGGACATGCACGCATTGCGGCAATTGGACGGCGGTGGTCATTGCGCGACGAACCAGGTTTATTACGCGGCCAGCAGCCGTGGCGTCGAATTCGACCTGCTGCCCTGGATGCAAAACCAGCGCATGCCGCTGATGGCCTACAGCCCCCTTGACGAAGGCAAACTCGCACACGACACTCGTCTGGCTGCGCTGGCTCGGGTTCTCGGGCTCAGCGCGGCACAACTCGCACTCGCCTGGGTGTTGCGGCAACCCGGGGTGATGGCCATTCCCAAGGCGGGCAGTCTGCAGCATCTGCGCGACAACCTGGTGGCTGCCTCGACAACCCTGGACGCCGCCGCTTGCGCTGCCATCGATGCGATCTTTCCCGCGCCACGCCGCAAGCAGCAACTGGCCATGATTTGAGCTTTGATGTGTCGAGCGCCCCAGATCAAGCCAATGCGGTGTATCGGTGAATTTCGGGAGCTGCGGCCAGGTGCGGGCCCGCCTGCGCCATGGCGGCAGCAAGATGTGCAGTGCGCATGTGGGCATCGGCGCTGGCTTGGTCGAGCCACTGCTCCACGGTCATGAAAACGGTTGGCTCGTCGTCGCGCTGGAACAGCGTGTAGAGCTTGCATCCGGGTTCCCGCCGCGTCTGGCTCACCAAGTCGAGCAGAGCGGCGTGAACCTGCTCGGTGCTGCCGGGTTTGGCCGTGATACGTGCCAGGATGTGAATCATGGTTGTTTCCTCGATTCTTGGTTGGGGAACTACATGCTGCGCCGGTACTGCCCGCCGACTTCAAACAAGGTGTTGGTGATCTGCCCCAGGCTGCACACCCGCACCGCCTCCATCAGCACGGCGAACACATTGCGGTTGTCGATCACTGCCTGTTGCAGTCTCTGCAGCATGGCCGGTGCTGCAGCGGCGTGGCGCTGGTGGAAGTCGGCCAGGCGGCGCAGCTGCGACTCCTTTTCCTCCTCGGTGGAGCGTGCCAGCTCAAGATGGGTCGAGACGGCGTCGCCATGCGGATTGCGGAAGGTGTTGACACCGACGATGGGCAACTCGCCAGTGTGCTTGAGCATTTCGTAATGCATGCTCTCCTCCTGGATCTTGCCGCGCTGGTAGCCGGTTTCCATGGCACCCAGCACCCCGCCACGGTCGGCAATGGCCTCGAACTCCTTGAGCACGGCTTCTTCCACGAGGTCGGTGAGCTCCTCGATGATGAACGCGCCCTGGTTCGGGTTCTCGCACTTGGCCAGTCCCCACTCGCGGTTGATGATGAGCTGAATTGCCATGGCCCGGCGCACGCTCTCCTCGGTGGGCGTGGTGATGGCCTCGTCGTAGGCATTGGTGTGCAGGCTGTTGCAGTTGTCGTAGATCGCGATCAGCGCCTGCAGCGTGGTGCGAATATCGTTGAACGCAATTTCCTGCGCATGCAGGCTGCGACCGCTGGTCTGCACGTGGTACTTGAGCTTCTGGCTGCGTTCGTTCGCACCGTACTTGTCGCGCATCGCCACGGCCCAGATGCGCCGTGCCACGCGTCCCAGCACGCTGTACTCCGGGTCCATGCCGTTGCTGAAGAAGAAGCTCAGGTTAGGAGCAAAATCGTCGATGTGCATGCCCCGCGCCAGATACGCCTCGACGAAAGTGAATCCGTTGCTCAGCGTGAACGCGAGTTGCGAAATGGGGTTGGCCCCAGCTTCGGCGATGTGGTAGCCGCTGATGCTCACCGAGTAGAAATTGCGCACCTTGTGGTGCACGAAATACTCCTGGATATCGCCCATCACCTTGAGCGAGAACTCGGTGGAGAAGATGCAGGTGTTCTGTCCCTGATCTTCCTTCAGGATGTCGGCCTGCACCGTGCCGCGCACGTTTTCCAG
>JAKANU010000383.1 GCA_021812315.1 Pseudomonadota bacterium | reverse complement strand
GTGCGCTGCGCCGTGGTCCATCCGTGCGACGCGGGTTCGCTCAGTGGAGCGATGGACGCGGCACGCTATGGACTGATTGTGCCGGTCCTGATCGGGCCGGAAGTGCGCATCCGCCATCTCGCCGACCTGGCGTCCATTGATCTCTCGGGCGTCGAAATCGTCCCCGCGGCGCACAGTCACGCGGCGGCCGAACAGGGCGCGGACATGGCCGCCAGAAACGAAGTCGAGATCATCATGAAAGGCAGCCTGCATACCGACGAGCTTATTCACGCCGTCCTGTTGCGCCCGGCGCTGCGCACCGGCCGACGCATGTCGCACGTGTTTCGCTTCGACATCCCCCTCTACAGCAAACCACTGCTGATTACGGATGCGGCACTGAACATTCGACCCAGCCTGCAGGAAAAGGTAGACATCATTCAAAACGCCATCGACTTCGCGCGCATCATGGGTGTGAAGACCCCCAAAGTCGCCATTCTGTCGGCCGTGGAAACCGTCAATCCCAACATCCCTTCCACGGTCGACGCCGCAGCGCTGTGCAAAATGGCTGAGCGCGGCCAGATCAGCGGCGGCTTGCTCGACGGCCCGCTGGCTTTTGACAACGCCATTTCAGCGCACGCTGCGCGCATCAAGAAAATCAACTCGGCCGTACCGGGCAATGCCGACATCCTGGCGGTCCCTGACCTGGAGTCGGGCAATATGCTGGCCAAACAACTGGAGTATCTGGCCGGGGCCAGCGGCTCCGGCCTGGTCCTCGGAGCACGGGTACCGGTTGCATTGACCAGCCGCGCCGACGGCCCCATGAACCGCGTCGCCTCAGCCCTGCTGGCGCAACTCGCCGCCCACAACGCACGGCGCGATCAGCCGCGCCAAGTCTGGTAGAGAGCACAACATGGCGATTCTTGCGGTCAATGCCGGCTCTTCGACACTCAAGTTTTCGGTCTACGCGCTGGAGAACTCCCAGGTTCGAGACAGCGTGCTCACGGGCGCCATTGAGGGCCTGGAGCCAGGCGGTACGCCGGTGTTGACCTGGCGCCATCAACAAGGCCAAGAAACTCGACTGCTTCGAGGCGCGACAGATACCGGCTTTGATCTGGCCCTGCAAAGTCTGGCCCAACTGCTTGCCGGTATCCACGCGCTGCCGCGTTTGCAGGCGATTGCCCATCGCGTTGTGCATGGTGGGCGGAACTTTCGCGCCAGTGTGCGCGTGACCGACGAGGTGCTGGCGCAGCTCGCCCAACTCAACTCGCTGGCGCCCTTGCATCAACCACAGAATCTGCAAGGCATCCGCGCCTTTCAAAAAGCGTTTCCCGACACCTTGCAAATCGCCTGTTTCGATACCGCTTTTCACGCCACCCTCGCTGCTGCAGACTACAGTTTTGCGCTACCCCAATCGCTCAGTGACCAGGGGGTACGTCGCTATGGCTTTCACGGGCTGTCCTACCAATACGTGATGAGCGTACTGGGCGAGTGCAGCACGCGGGCCGGTGATCGCGTGCTGATGGCGCACCTTGGCAACGGCGCGAGTCTTTGCGCTGCGCGCGCCGGAATGAGTTGTGCCACCAGCATGGGTTTTTCGGCGCTCGACGGATTGGTCATGGGCACGCGCAGCGGTTCCATCGACGCCGGGGTGCTGCTGTACCTGATGGAACAAGGCTGGGACCATGACCGACTGCAGAAGCTGCTGTACAAGCAAAGCGGGCTGCTCGGCGTCTCCGGCATCTCGGCCGACATGCGCACCCTGCGCGCCGATGGCCGCGCGGACGCACACCGCGCCATCGAATTGTTCACGCACCGCGTGGTGCGCGAGTCCGGTGCCATGGTTGCCTGTCTGGGCGGGCTCGACGTGCTGGCCTTCAGTGGCGGGATCGGCGAGCACGATGTCGTGTTGCGATCCGAAGTCTGCCAGCGCCTGTCCTGGCTGGGTGTGAGCCTGGATCCCTCGCTCAACGAACAGGCCACCGGCCATCAGGTAAGCGCCATCCACGCGGCGCACAGTCAGGTGGAAATCTGGGTCGTTCCCACCGACGAAGGTCTCGTCGCGGCACGCGAAGCGGCACGTCTGATTTGTTGGACAAATATGGCGTAAGCTCTCATGTGGCAAGCGTAGTCAGCTATATATTTTGTAGCGCTTCTATTGACGTGCGGTGCGCAGGTTGGCCGGCAACATCTGCGCATGGCTGGTGCGAAACGGGTTGATGTCAAGCCCGCCACGGCGCGTGTAGCGCGCGTAAACCGCAAGCTTGTGCGGCTTGCAGTGCGTCCACAAGTCCATGAAGATGCGCTCCACACACTGCTCGTGAAACCCGTTGTGATGGCGAAAGCTCACCAGGTAGCGCAGCAAGCCCTCCTGCTCGATCGGCGCGCCGCTGTAGCTGATCTGTACACTGCCCCAGTCTGGTTGTCCGGTCACCGGGCAATTACTCTTCAGCAGATGGCTGGTCAACACCTCGGTCACTGCGGGCTCATAGGAGAGCACCCGGAGCAGTTCCGGCACCGGTGTGTAATGCGTGCATTCGACGTCCAGGCGATCGAGGTTCAAACCGTCAAGTTCGTGAATGGGCTGGCGATCAAAAAGTTCCGGCCCCAGTAGTTGCACACCAATCGACGAGGCCGCGGCTGGTGACTCGGCGCCCTCTGGGCCGCGCCAGACGGCTTCGCTCAAGTCATCGCGCAGACGCGCCTTGACCGTCTGCACATCGGCAAAACGCGTGTTGTTGAAGCTGCCCAGGTAGAGCTTGAAGGACTTGCTTTCAATGATGTTGGTGCTCTCGCAGGGCACGGTGAAGTGTGCCAGCGCAAGCTGTGGCTT
>JAKANU010000382.1 GCA_021812315.1 Pseudomonadota bacterium | reverse complement strand
CTTCGCCTGTGGGGCAGCGTTCCTGCCGTTGTGGTTGCGTGTGGCGAAGCGTTGGGGGGCGGCGCCGAGTTGGCTTGTGGGCATGGGGCTCAGCGTGGTCGTGTTCTTGGGAGCCGCACTTCTGCAACCCGGCGATCGCTGGGCTTATGCCGGAATCTGTGCCGCCTCCGGCCTGGCACTGGGTTCGGATCTTGTGCTTCCGCCCGCGCTTCTTGCGGGCCTGATTCGCAACTTGGGCCATGGAGGGCAACTCGAGGGAGCCTACTTCGGGATCTGGGGCATGGCCACCAAGCTGACGTTGGCTCTGGCCGCTGGAGCCGCGCTGCCACTCCTGGCCAGCCTCGGCTATGTGCCTGGCACCCCCGCCACGGGGGTGTTGCCGCCCCTGGTGGTGGCTTATTGCCTACTGCCTTGCATTCTCAAACTGCTGGCGGGGGCCGCTTTGTGGTTCGGCTGGATGCACCGGGCGCGGAGTCCGGCATGTTGATACACCCAATGGAGAATTTCCCCATGAAACGGTTCTGGAGCGCATCGCGTTTTGGCATGGCCGCACTTGCATGTATCGCTTTGCTGGGCGGGTGCGCCAGCGTCACGCCGATGGACTATCGCGGCGAAAAACCCTCGCTGAAACTGGAGCAGTATTTCAACGGCCCACTGACTGCGGATGGCATCGTGTTCAATCGCGCAGGCAAGGTCGTTAAACGTTTCCACGTCGATATGGTGGGCGTCTGGCACGGCGACGAGGGCACGCTGACCGAGAATTTCACTTACAGCAATGGGGCCAAGCAGGTGCGAGTCTGGACGCTCAGGCGTGTGCCTGGTGAACACGGCGAGCGTCGCTACCAGGGTAGCGCAGGTGATGTCGTCGGTACCGCCAGCGGCTATGCCGAGGGCAATGCATTCAACTGGCGCTATACCCTGTTGCTGCCCGTCGGCGGAGCGACCTACCAGGTGCAAATGGACGACTGGATGTACCAGATGGACCAGCATGTGCTGCTGAATCGCACGGTGATGACCAAGTTCGGCTTCGAAGTCGCAAGCATCTTCATCGCTTTTCACAAGCCTTGACGGGGCTCAGCATGCCGCTCAATCCTCGTTTTACCGATTGGTCAGGCAAACGGGTCTGGATCATTGGCGCCTCCAGCGGCATCGGCGCTGCACTCGCACGGGATTTGCTCGCACGCGGTGCCAGGGTCGCGGTATCGTCACGCAGCCAGGACAAGCTCGCCGAGATGGTCGGTGCCCTGGTTCTGTCGCTGGACGTTCGCGATGGCGCTGCGCTGCGGCAGGCCATGACGCGCATCCAAGGTGCGTACGGCGGGCTTGATCTGTTCGTCTATTGCGCGGGTATCTATGCCCCGCAACGCGCGACGGGCTTCGATCTGCCCTCGGCCCTCGCGCACGATGACATCAACTATCGCGGCGTCTTGCACGCGCTCGATGCGGTGCTTCCGGGACTGCTCGCACAACGCAGCGGCCACATCGCACTGGTGTCCAGCGTGGCTGGGTGGCGCGGCTTGCCGCAGGCGCTGGCGTATGGCCCGACCAAGGCTGCGCTGATCAACCTGGCTGAGGTTTTGTACACGGATCTGCGAGCGTCGGGTATAGGCGTGAGCGTGATCAATCCCGGTTTCGTCGATACGCCGCTGACCGTACGCAACGACTTCGCGATGCCCGCTCTGATAACTGCGCAGCAGGCGGCGGGCGCCATCTTGCGAGGGCTGGAGCACGGGCGCTTCGCTATCCATTTTCCAAAGCGGTTCACGCTGTGGTTGCGCTTGTTGCGGCTGCTGCCAGACCCTTTGTATTTCGCCGCCGTGCGCCGCATCACGGGTCTCGGATGAGCACGGCGCATCGCGTTTTCGGAACCTATGCGCCCGCGTCGGATCCGGTGCATGGGGGCCACCAGGCTCTGTCGCGTTTCATCGCCTATTTTGAGACCCTGTCGCAATCCAGCCTCGACGATATCGCTCGCATTTATGCTCCCAACGCCCGTTTCAGGGATCCCTTCAACAATGTGCAGGGCCTGGATGCCGTGCGACGTGTTTTCGTCCACATGTTCGCCGTCACGGAGGCGCCCCGCTTTGTCGTGCTAGACGCCCTGGGCAATACGGCCCAGGGCTTCGTGGTCTGGAATTTCAACTTCCGTGGCAAGGGGCGCGCCGCGCGCGACTGGGTCATTCATGGCGCCACCCGGCTCGAATTCGACGCCCAGGGCCTGGTGACCCTGCATCGTGATTACTGGGATGCCGCCGAGGAACTCTACGAGCACTTGTTCATGCTGGGCCCATTCTTGCGCGCAATCAAGAAGCGCTTGCAGGCCGATTGATTTGCCCCGGTGGTGGCTATTTCAACCACCCCTGCGTCTGAGAATCTACGGCGGCAGGGTTTGAGTCCAACATGAGGGCGAGGGCGAAAGGATGGTCGAGGGCCCAGTTTGGCGATGAGGGTCGGGGTCAATCGTGCGACCGAGAACAAATCGACGATGTCATGCCGGGCCAAGCGGTTGCTTTGCAGGGTGAGGACATCGAGCATGAACGCATAGCGCCCGGTACGCGGCACACCGGATCTGGGATGCGAATCGGTGGGCGTGGAAGGGTCGGCCACGCACGGTGAGGGCACCGCCCGAGATGGCTGAAAAGCCAGTTCGGATCCATTGGTGTTGAAATGACTGAATTTCGGCGTGAAAAACTGTTCGTTGCCGTATGTTGGCCATGGGCGGCGCGTCTGTTGCGCTGCGGCGAATTCCTCCTGCCCAGGTTCGGCTTGATTTTGGCTGGAGGCCGGCGCACACTGCAATCGCCTTGCTGCCGCGCG
>JAKANU010000381.1 GCA_021812315.1 Pseudomonadota bacterium | reverse complement strand
GTCAGGCTCGGCAAGCAGCAGCAGCCCAACCACCGCCACCGCTGCGCCCATCGGTGCCACGGCGCTGAAGAAGCGCTCCTTGACCTCCATCTTGCGCACCATGTAGTTCGCCGCGTACAGCAGGACCGCGAATTTCGCCAGTTCCGAGGGCTGAAAGCTCAGTGGCCCGACCGAGATCCAGCGCCGCGCACCATAAACCACCTTGCCGACATACGGAATCAACACCACCACGAGCAGGATCAGCGAAGCGACAAACAACCAGGGCGCGGCCTTCTCCCAGGTTGCCACGCTCACCTGAAAGGCCAGCAGGGCCGAGACCATCGACAGGCCAAGCCAGAACACATGCCGCGTCAGGAAATAGGTATGCGTGTACTTGGTGAAGCGCGGGTTCTCCGGCATCGCAATCGAAGCCGAGTAGACCATCACCAGGCCCCACAGGAGCAGGGTCACGACGACCCAGAACAGCGCCTTGTCAAAGTCCACGACGCGCGTGGGCAGGCTGGGACGCGAGGCGGCGCGCGTCGTCATGGTGCCGCCTCCAGCTCACCCGTGCCAGCGCTGACCAGCTCACGCACCGCTTCGCAAAAAGCCCGCGCCCGGTGCTCGTAGTTGTCAAACATGTCAAAGCTGGCACAGGCCGGCGACATCAGCACGGCGTCGCCCGCTTGTGCCTGCTCGCAGGCCAGCCGCACGGCGGCATTCATGGTGCTGGCGTCGAGCACCGGCACACCGAGTTCGCCCACCGCGCGTCGAATCGTCATCGCATCCTGGCCGATCAACACGACGGCGCGCGCATGCCGGCGCAGCGCTTGCGCCAGCGCAGTGAAATCCTGGCCCTTGCCCTGGCCACCGAGGATGACCACGATGCGACGCTGCGCCCCAAGTCCGTCGAGTGCGGCCACAGTGGCACCAACGTTGGTCCCCTTGCTGTCGTCAAAAAATTCCACTTCCCCGAGCCGGCCAACCGACTGCATGCGGTGCGGCTCACCGCGGTAGTCGCGCAAGGCGTAAAGCATGGGCGCGAGCACGCCACCGGCGCCGAGCGCCAGGGCCAGGGCAGCCAGGGCATTGGTGGCGTTATGCCGCCCGCGAATTGCCAGCGCATCGACCGGCAGCAGACGCTGGATATGGATCGGTTCATCGTGCAGTTGGCGCTTGCGCAGCGTCGGGTCCCTGGGCAGCGCACGCACCAGCCAGGCCACGGCACCCGCATCGTCGATGCCAAAATCACCGTGCCGTCGGGGTACCCCGGCGCCGAACGTGATGTGCTCGCGGACCAGCGCCGGCGCCACCTTGCCGGCTTTCGCCGGCCGCGGTGCAACCTCGGGGAGCATGGCCATGACCCGGGCATCATCGCGGTTGAGCACCGGCACCGCGCGACGACCGAAGATGTTGGCCTTGGCCGCCACATACTCGTCCATGCTGGCATGCCAGTCCAGATGGTCCTGCGTGATGTTGAGCACGGCACTGACCTCGGGCTCCAATGACCGCTCCTCGTGCAACTGAAAGCTCGACAACTCCAGCACCCAAACCTCGGGCAAGGTTCCGGCTCGCAGGCGCTGCGCCAGGGTCTCGAGCAGGCTGGGCCCGATATTGCCCGCTGCGGCCACGGTGATGCCACAAGCTGCGAGCAAGACCGCGGTCAACGAGGTGACTGTCGTCTTGCCATTGGTACCAGTCACGGCCACGACCCTGGGCTGGTAGCAGCGTTGTTCACGAAGCTCGTCAAGGGCCCTGGAAAACAGGCTCAATTCGCCAGAAACGCTTATGCCTGTTGCCTTTGCCGCTTCCGAAACAATAGCAATGTCAGCCGGCGACAGGCCCGGACTGCGATACACGGCGTCGATCCGCTGGCCTTCGAGCAATCGGGCGTCGAAGACCCCGCTGACGAACTTCGCCGAGGCCAGCTCGCGTTGCAGGACGGCAAGTTGCGGTGGCGCAGGGCGGGTATCGGCCACCGTGACCTGCGCACCACCGTCAACGCACCAGCGCGCCATCGCCAGACCGGAGATGCCCAGTCCCAGGATCAGCACGTGTTGGTCTTTGAGATGCTTCACGGCTTACCTGAGTTTGAGCGTTGACAGACCCACCAGACACAACAGCATGGTGACGATACCGAAGCGCACCACGACCTGCGTTTCCTTCCAGCCTGTCTTTTCGAAGTGATGGTGCAGCGGCGCCATCTTCAGCATGCGCCGGCCCTGGCCGTAGCGGGATTTGGTGTACTTGAACCAGCTCACCTGCAGCATCACCGACAGCGCTTCGACGACAAAGATGCCGCCCATGATCGAGAGCACGATCTCCTGCCGCACGATGACCGCAATCGTACCCAGCGCCGCTCCCAGCGCCAGCGCGCCCACGTCACCCATGAACACCTGCGCCGGATGCGTGTTGAACCACAGGAAGGCCAGGCCGGCGCCGGCCATTGCTGAGGTGAAGATCAACAATTCGCCGGCGCCGGTAATGTGCGGCAGGAACAGATATCTGGAATACACGGCGCTGCCGGTGACGTAGGCAAAAACTCCCAGACATGAGCCGACCATGACCACGGGCATGATGGCCAGCCCGTCGAGGCCATCGGTGAGGTTGACGGCATTGCTCGAGCCGACGATCACCAGATACGTCAGCACCACAAAACCCAGCACCCCCAGCGGGTAACTGACCTCCTTGAAGAATGGCAGCAACAACCCGGCCTGCGGCGGCAGGCTCAGGTCAAAGCCCGACTGCACCCATTTGAAGAACAGCTCGAGCACGCGCAGGTTCGAGTTCTCGGAAATGCTGAACACCAGGTACAGCGCGGCGAGCAGACCGATCACTGA
>JAKANU010000059.1 GCA_021812315.1 Pseudomonadota bacterium | reverse complement strand
GACATAGGGCTCAACAACCTGTTCGATGCCGATTGCCGACATGACCCGCGCCATCAACCCAGCCTTGTTCATGGTGTCGCCCAGGGCCAGCGCGTTCATCACGGTGGCGAGCATGCCCATGTAATCGGCCGTCGCCCGGTCCATGCCGACCGAGCCCAGGGCGACGCCGCGAAAGATGTTGCCACCGCCAATCACCACGGCAACCTGCACCCCCAGGCGCGTGATCTCGGCAACCTCACCAACAATCCGGACAATGGTGTCGCGGTTGATCCCGTAAGGGTCGGCGCCCATCAGGGCCTCGCCCGAGAGCTTCAGAAGAATGCGTTGGTAGGCGGGCTTGGCCATGATGAACTCCTCTATGCAGCAACCGTTACGAATCCGAAGGATGCAGACACCGACCTACCAGGCATCGGGTACCGGCCCCGGGATCATCAATCTGCCTGCTTGGCCGCCGCCACCTGCGCAGCAACCTCCGCGGCAAAATCGTCAACCCGCTTCTCAAGGCCTTCTCCCACCACGTACAGGGTAAACCCCTTGATACGAGTCTCAGCGGCCTTGAGCATCTGCTCCACCGTCTGCTTGTCGTTCTTCACGAAAGACTGGTCATACAGCGAGACCTCCTTGAGGAATTTCTGCACGCTACCCTCGATCCGCCGGGTGACAATTTCAGGCGACTGCACCGGCTTGCCCGCTGCCGTCGCAACGGCAGCGTCCTCAGCCGCCTTGGCGGCAGCCACCGAGCGCTCCCTGGCCACCAGATCAGCTGGCACCTCGGCGCTGGACAAGGCCACCGGCTTCATCGCTGCGACATGCATCGCCACATCCTTGGCGGCCGTTTCGTTGCCCTCGAACTCCACGACCACACCGATACGCGTTCCGTGCAAATACGAAATCAATTGGTGGCCGGCGGCAAAGCGCTTGAAGCGGCGAAAACTCATGTTCTCCCCAATCTTGCCGATCAAACCCTTGCGGACATCTTCCAGCGTGGGGCCAAAGCCGTCCTGGCTGTAGGGCAAGGCACTCAACGCTGCGATATCAGCAGGATTACTTTTCGCGATCAGGCCGACTGCGGCATTGGCCAGCGCCAGAAAGCTGTCGTTCTTGGTCACAAAATCGGTTTCACAGTTGACCTCCAGAAGGGCCCCCACACCACCATCAATGCGGCAGGTGACCACGCCTTCGGCAGTGATCCGCCCCGCGGCCTTGCCAGCCTTGCTGCCAAGTTTGACACGCAACAACTCCTCGGCCTTGTCCATATCGCCTTGCGCTTCAGTCAAAGCGCGCTTGCACTCCATCATGGGTGCATCGGTCTTGCCACGCAGTTCAGCAACCATGCTTGCAGTAATTGCAGCCATCTTGATTCTCCGTACTCAGTTCAGTGATCGTTCATTGGGCAAAAAAAGGGAGCATCACAGCCCCCAATTCGCGGGTGACTCGGGCTCAGGAAGCGGCCTCGTTGACCTCGACAAATTCATCCGCGCTCTCTGCGACGATGGCCTTGGCGACATCGTCGACGGCGTTGGCACGACCCTCAATAATCGCGTCGGCGATGCCCCGGGCGTACAGGACCACCGCCTTGGACGAATCATCATTGCCGGGGATGACATAGTCAATGCCTTCCGGTGAGTGATTGGTATCGACAACAGCGATAAGGGGTATACCAAGCTTTCTTGCCTCGGCCACCGCAATCTTGTGAAAGCCAACGTCGATCACAAAGATGGCGTCGGGCAGCACCGACATGTCCTGAATACCGCCAATGTCGCGTTCGAGCTTGGCGAGTTCGCGCGCAAACACCAGTTGCTCCTTCTTGCTCATGGTCTCCAGGCCAGCGTCTTGCTGGACCTTCATGTCCTTGAGGCGCTTGATCGAAGTCTTGACTGTCTTGAAGTTCGTCAACATGCCACCCAGCCAACGCTGGTCAACATACGGGACGCCGGCCCGCGTGGCTTCCTGCGCCACCGTTTCACGCGCCTGACGCTTGGTGCCGACCATCAACACATTTCCGCGCTTGGCCGAGATCTGGCGCACAAACTTGGCTGCCTCCTCGAACATAGGCAGCGACTTTTCCAGGTTGATGATGTGAATCTTGTTGCGATGGCCAAAAATATACGGGGCCATTTTGGGATTCCAGAAGCGGGTCTGATGTCCGAAATGGACCCCTGCTTCAAGCATTTCGCGCATGCTGACTGACATGTTTAACTCCAAAGGTTAGGTCTAAAATCCAGTTCGCTATTGCAAACTGCGCCGACCCATTGATCCGGGCCAGTGACGCTTGCAACACCTTGATGAAACTGGTTTGCTGATTTGTCCGCCAGGTCTTTGCATACCGCCCAGCTAAACCGATAAATTATACCTTGCTACGGGGTTTGCCATGTTTGCCGATCTTCAGACGACACGCCAGCGCATACGCAGTGCTCAAAGCGACCCGGCCACCGAGATGCAACGCGCTATTGCAGTTGCAGAATCGAGCCGCTGCCAGAATGTGTTCCTGCAACCTGCGTTCGATACCGCGCGGGTGCTGGCTCAGGATTCGCGCGTCGGCCACAGGCCGCTCGCCGGTCTGGCGGTCTCGGTCAAAGATCTGTTTGACGTCGCCGGGCAGACGACTGCGGCGGGTTCGGTCGCCTTGGGCAGCGGACCTGCGGCCAGCCAGGACTGCGCGGCCGTTGCGCGGCTGCGCCAGGCCGGCGCGGTGTTGATCGGTCGCACCAACATGTCGGAATTCGCCTTCTCCGGTGTTGGCATCAACCCGCACTTTGGCACTCCGATCAACCCCTGCGATGACCATGTGGCGCGCATTCCCGGTGGCTCGTCCTCGGGCGCCGCGGTCTCGGTGGCCACCGCAGCAGCGTTTGTTGGTCTGGGCTCGGATACCGGCGGGTCGATCCGCATTCCGGCTGCGCTGACCGGCATCGTCGGCTTCAAGAATACCGCCCGACTGGTACCCACGACAGGAGCCGTGCCGCTCTCAACAACGCTGGATACGGTCTGTGCGCTCACGCGCTCGGTGCCTGACGCGATCATTGTTCACGAAATTCTGGCGCAGCGCGTGGTCACACGCAGTCAGGCACCGCTGTCGGCCTACCGTCTGGGGATCCCGCAGACACTCATGCTCGACGCCCTGGACCCAACAGTGGCCCGCGCCTGGCAGCGCACCATCGCACGGCTGCACGATGCCGGAGCGCGCCTCGAAACGGTTGCCATGCCCGAGATCGGTGAACTGCACGGAATTCAGGCCACCGGCGGCTTCTCCGCAGCGGAGAGCTACATGCAACACCGGCGCATGCTCGAGAAGCAGGCCCACGCCTGCGATCCGCGCGTGCTGGCCCGGATCATGCGTGGTGCGACCATGAGCGCCTGCGAATATCTTGAGCTGCAGCAGGCGCGTCGGGCCTGGATCGGCCGCATGAACACCCGCATGCTCGGCTTTGACGCCTTCCTCTCCCCCACCGTGCCAATCGTCGCGCCGCCGATTGCCGAGCTGGCGCCCGGCGCCGAGCGAGACGAAGCCTTTTTCCGTGTCAATGCCTTGCTGCTGCGAAACACCAGCGTGATCAATATGCTTGATGGTTGCGCCATCTCCATTCCGTGTCACCGAGGTGAGGAACTGCCCGTGGGACTGATGATCTGGGCTGGCACAATGAGCGACGATCTTGTTCTCAACAGCGCACTGCAGATCGAGCAGTTGCTACAAAAGCAATAAAGCAAAGGGATTCATGAAGATTGCAGTTGTCGGGGCGGGCATCGTCGGAGTCACGACTGCCTGGGAGTTGGCGGGCGACGGCCACCAGGTCACCGTCATTGAACGACGTGGCGCAGCGGCCGAGGAAGCCAGTTTTGCCAACGCCGGTCTGGTCGCTCCTGGCTACGTCACGCCCTGGGCCGCACCGGGCATGCCAACCAAGGTCCTTGGACACTTGCTCAGCCGCCACGCGCCGGTGCGCGTTGGTTTGCCCCTGTCCGGGCATGAACTGCGGTGGATGTGGCGCTGGTTTCGCGCCTGCAAACTCGAGACCTATCTGGCCCACCGCGCCCACCTGCAAAAGCTGGCCTTCTACAGTCGCGAACGATTGCACCAGGTGACGGCAAATCTGCAGCTCGACTATGAACGAAGCGATGGCTACATGGTGCTGCTGCGATCCGCGCGGGACAGCAAGTTGGTCCAACCCGGTTTGCAGGTCCTGCGTCAGGCCGGTGTGAATTTTCGGGAAATCAGCCCGACACAGGCGCGCGAAATCGAGCCAGCCCTGAACCCGGATACGGCTTTCTTTGGAGCCGTCTACCTGCCCGATGACGAAGTTGGAAACTGCCGCCAGTTTGCCTTGATGCTGAAGAACGATGCACAGCGCCAAGGGGTCGAGTTTCTATTCAACGCCAGCGTGGCGCACCTGGCGAGCGATCGCGCAGGCGCCGTCTTGCTCGCCGGAGAAAAGCTGCCGCGCCAGTTTGACGCCGTGGTGATCTGCGCCGGTCTTGACTCGGTGCGACTGCTGGCGCCGCTGGGCTTGAGAGTCCCGATGGCTGGCGTGCATGGCTACTCGGTCAGTGCAACGATTCGCGAGCCATTGAACGCCCCACGCAGCGCCGTCATGGACGAGCGCTACAAGATTGCCATCTCGCGCATGGGCAACCGGGTACGAGTCGCGGGCAGCGCCGAGATCGGCGGCGACCCCGACGCCAAGCGCGCGGATGCGGTGCAAACACTTTACAAAGTGTTGCACGACTGGTTTCCCGGCGCTGCCAGCCTCTCCAACGGCGTACAGGAGTGGAAGGGGACGCGCCCCATGATGCCTGACGGTCCACCGGTGATCGGTGTCAGTGGCCTGGCTGGCGTGTGGCTGAATCTGGGCCACGGCTCGAGTGGCTGGGCCCTGAGCTGCGGATCGGCCCGGATCGTGGCCGACCTGATCGGCGGACGAAAGCCCGACCTGGACGTCTCGGGATTTGGTGCCGAGAGGCTGCGCGCCTGAAACTGCGGGTATAAAGTAGGCGATGGCACGAATTGACACCGACCACCGTTGACAGACAATGCAACGCATGTCCCCGAAACTTGACCCGGCCCGGATCGCCCGCCCTGATCGGCACCGCGCAGCGCGACGCGTCGCGGTGAGGGGCCACGCATGAAAATCACCTTCTGGGGCGTTCGCGGCTCGATTGCCTCACCGGGCCGCAACACGGTTCGGTATGGTGGCAACACCACCTGCATCGAGATCCGCACCGATAACAACGACTTGATCATCCTCGATGCCGGTACCGGCATTTTCCCGCTGTCGCAGACCCTTCTGGGCACGCCGGGCGTGACCGCCAACGTGCTGATATCACACTCGCACTGGGATCACATCCAGGGTCTGCCGTTCTTCGCGCCGAACTTTGTTGCGGGCAACATCATGCGCCTGCACGGCGCGTTCGATCCCATGTCGGGCAAGGGCATCGAACAGGTGGTCGCCGTGCAATTGCAGTACAGCTACTTCCCGGTGCGCGAATCCGAGATGAAGGCGCGCTTTGAATACGTCACGCTGGTACCCGAACAGCGCCTGCAGATTGGTTCGGCCACCGTCACACCGTGTCTGATGAACCACCCGGTGATCGATCTGGGCTACCGCATCGAGGCCGACGGCAAGTCGGTATTTTTTACCGGCGATCATGAGCCACCGCACAACATCTACGAGCCAAGCCACGAGGGGTACGCCGAGTACCAGGCCTTCGTCGACGAGCGCGCCGAAACAATCCGCAGTGCCATGGCCGGCGTCGATGTGCTGATCGCCGACTGCTCGTACACCGAGCCTGAATACCGGGCCAAGATCGGTTGGGGCCACGGCACCTTCAACTCCAGCATCGGCTACGCCCGACAAGCCGGTGCCAAGGTGCTGTTTTGCACGCACCATGAACCCACGCGCAGCGACGACGCACTCGATGCCGTTTTCGCTCAGGTGCTGCGGGACAACCCGCGCCGCCCCGGCGACCCCGACTACCGCCTGGCCCGCGAGGGCGAAACCTACGAGTTTTAGGCCAGGCTGCCGAGGCGGACACCTCCCATGCAGAAGATCGATGCCACGGCGTGCCACCCTCTTTACAGCGTGGCCGCCACGCGGCGTATCGAGCAGGACCGCGCGGCGGCGTTGCCGGCGCACACCCTGATGCGCCGGGCCGGACTGGCCGTGGCACGGCTGGCGCTGGCGCTGGCCCCCCACGGCCAACGCTACTGGATTGCCTGCGGACCGGGCAACAACGGCGGCGACGGCATGGAGGCAGCCGTGCATCTGCAAGCCTGGGGCAAGCAGCCGGTGGTGACCTGGCTGGGACGACCCGACCACACGCCCCCGGACGCGCGGGCCTCGTACCGACGCGCTGTCGAAGCCGGCGTGGGCTTTGCCCTGACACCGCCCGAGAACTTCGACTTGTGCATCGACGCACTGCTGGGCATTGGCGCAAACCTGCGTGAACCCGAAGGCGTGATGGCACAGTGGATCAACGCCATGCATGCGCCCGGCGCGGCACCCGTGCTGGCACTGGACCTGCCCACCGGTCTGGACGCCGACACCGGTGCGGTGGCGCTGCGCCGGGTTCGGGCGCGACACACGCTGAGCCTGCTCACGCTCAAGCCGGGCCTATTCACGGCACACGGACGCGACGCGGCCGGAACCGTGTGGCTCGACCCGCTCGAGGGCCCCGACCCCGCAAGCGATCTGCCGACCCCGGACGCCTGGCTGTCCGGTCCACCCGCACCCGGCACCCGGCTGCACGCCTCGCACAAGGGCAGCTACGGTGACGTGGCCATCGTCGGTGGCGCTGCGGGCATGACCGGAGCCGCCCTGCTCGCCGCCGCCGCTGCCCTGCACGGCGGGGCCGGGCGGGTCTTTGTCGGCCTGCTCGACGCGGGCACACGCCAGGTTGACACGACACGCCCGGAGTTGATGTTGCGCAGCGTCGATTCGCTCGACTTTCGCGCGCTCACGCTGGTCTGCGGCTGCGGTGGTGGTGACGCCGTGCGCGGTGTCCTGCCGCGCGCCCTGTCAAGCGCCGCGCGGCTGGTGATTGACGCCGACGCCATCAATGCCATCGCCCAGGACACTTCGTTGCAGACACTGCTCAGTGCCCGCGCCAGGCGCGGTCTGGCCACGGTGCTCACGCCGCATCCGCTCGAAGCTGCGCGCTTGCTGGGCAGTTCGGTGGCACAGGTGCAGGCCGCGCGCCTGCACATTGCGCAGGAACTTGTGCAGCGCTTTGGCTGCTGCGTGGTGCTCAAGGGCTCGGGCACAGTCACCGCGGCACCAGCGCAAGTGCCGGTGATCAATTCCACCGGCAATGCGCGCCTGGCCAGCGCCGGCACCGGTGATGTCCTCGCGGGCATGATCGGAGCCCGCCTGGGCGCAGGCATCGACGCCTTTGACGCGGCCTGGCAGGCCGTGTACCGGCACGGACTGGCTGCCGATGAATGGCAAAGCAGTGGGCCGCTGGTCGCGTCCGAACTCGCGCAGCGTGTCTACCTTTAGCGGACTGGGCGGGCAGGCAACGCCTGCACTTGGATGCCCAGCGCAGCCATGACTTTCATCACCGTGTCAAAGCGGGGCTTGGCGCCCGGCGCGAGGGCTTTGTAAAGACTTTCACGGCCCAGGCCCGCATCCGCGGCAACTTGCGCCATACCGCGTGCACGGGCCACATCGGACAGGGCGAGCAACAGCAGGTCTGAGTCGCCCGATTCCAAAACGGCGCTCATGTACTCGGCAATGGCGGCGGCATCGGTAAGATAGCGCGCCGCATCAAAGGGCAACAGCTTTGCTTTGGCTTTAGCCATGGTCGATCTCCAATTCTGCAAGCATGCGAAGCGCACGCACAATGCCCCGTTGCTGGCTGGTCTTGTTGCCACCAGCCAGCATCACGATCAGCACTCCTGCACGGCGAGTGAAGTAAAGCCGATAACCGGCCCCCACATCCACACGCATTTCACACAGGGCACCTGAGACCGACTTCCAGTCGCCCAGATTGCCGGCTTCGGCCAAGCGCAGGCGGGCCACGATACGCACCTGTGCTCGCAGGTCCTTCAAGGCATCGAGCCATTCCTGAAACTCCTGAGTTTGCTGAACGGTGTACATGGCGATTGTATCTAATTGGATACTACAATGTGTGGACATTCAGCAACGCCGGTGTCGCGGAGTTCGCTGACGGCGGAGATGGTGACCCGGCGGGCTTTCGATTATTGATGGGACCAGCCACCTCAGGGAAGACGTAATCGGTGCGAACGAATGAAGCTTAAACGATTCGCATCTCCGCTACATTTTCCGTAGCTGCCCACGCAAGATGCGCGGGCGTTTCTGGCTGGTTTTGCTGAAATTCAGGACGTTTGGACGCTGCGCAAAAGTGATCACACCCCGGCGATCACGGCTTCGATCTCGGCAAACGTGCGGGCAACTTCATGCGTCTGGATTTGCACACCAAGCTGACGTGCTATCTGGGAACTTGAAAATATTCCCACCAGATGCTGAGTGCCGTCGTGTCCCTGACCAACCACGATGGCGTGCGCCCGGCCGTCGGCTTTCAGGGTCGCCACAATGTCGCCGACACTGGCCTTCTTCACGTCCTCGATCGCCAGCGCCTCGATCTTGTCCACCGGCACCATCACTTCGGCAACACGCAGTTCGCTGCGCTTGAGCTGGCGCCTCTGCGCCACCAGCACCGGCTTCTCGCCGAGCACATCGACGGTGGTGACCAGGCCCACGATGTTGTTGGCCCCACCCACCACCAGCAGCAGGCGCACACCGCGCGCCAGCATCGAATGATTGGCCTCGTCGAGCGTCGCGTCGGCCAGAATCGTCGCCAAAGGCACACGGGTCAGGTCGGTCATCACCAACACCGCTGCTGCCTCGGCCGTCACTGCGGGCGGGTTGAAAGCCTCGAACAAATGGCAGCCGGTGGCCGAAACGGAGATTTTTTGCAAGGGCCGGAATTTTTCGTCTTGACTCATGGTGTCACCTTTGTGTCAGCCTGATTGTTCGATGGTAGCGGAATTTTCAAGCAAACACCCCACCATACTGCTTGCGCAAATCACCCTTTTGCACCTTGCCGGTTCCACCCACCGGCAGCGCGTCAAGAAACACCACGTCCTCGGGCACCCACCACTTGGCCACGCGCTCGGTCAGGAAGGCAAGAATTTCTTCGCGTTCCAGCGTTTGCCCGGGCTTGCGCACGATGAACAGCAAGGGCCGCTCGTCCCATTTCGGGTGCTTGACGCCGATCACCGCGGCCATCGCCACGGCGGGGTGGCCCATGGCGGCGTTCTCCAGGTCGATGGAGCTGATCCACTCGCCGCCGGTCTTGATCACGTCCTTGGCGCGGTCCCTGATCTGCATCAGCCCTTGCGCATCGATGGTGGCAATGTCACCGGTCGGGAACCAGCCATCCACCAGGGGCGAGGTCTCGCCCTTGTAGTAGCCGGTCACGATCCACTGCCCGCGCACCATCAACTCACCTTGTGAGACGCCGTCGCGCGGCAGCGTCGCACCGCTCTCGTCGACGACCTTGATCTCGACGCCAAAGACCGACTTGCCCTGTTTGGCAATCAACGCGTGCTGCTCCGGTGCGGGCAGTTGCCGGTCCTCTGGCGTGAGGCAGCCCAGCGTCGCGACCGCCGTGGTCTCGGTCATGCCCCAGCCGTGGCGCACTTCAACGCCATAGTTGTCGGAGAACTTGGCGATCAGGGCAGCCGGCATGGCCGAGCCGCCAACAGCGGTGCAGCGCATGGTTGAAAAGCGCAGCTTGTTTTGCTCGATGTGCTGCATCAGCGCGAGCCAGATGGTCGGCACACCAGCACTGATGCTGACCTTCTCGGCCTCCATCAGTTCGTACAGGCTGGCACCATCCAGGCGCGGGCCGGGCAGGATCAGGCGTGCACCCACCATCGGAGTGGCGTACGGAATGCACCAGGCATTGATGTGAAACATCGGCACCACGGGCAGCACGGTTTCCTTGGTCGAGAGTGACAACACCATGCAGTCGGACATGGCATTGAGCACGATGGCACGGTGCGAGTACAAGGCCCCTTTGGGGTTGCCGGTGGTGCCGGAGGTGTAGCACAGGGCCGCGCCGCTGCGCTCGTCAAACTGCGGCCAGTCAAACTGTTCGCTGTGTGGCGCGATCAGGTCTTCGTAACACAGTACGTTGGCAACGCCTTCGATGCTCGGCATGTTGGCCGCGTCGCTCAGGCAGACCCAGGCCTTGACCTTCGGACAATGCTGGGCAATGCCCTTGATCAGCGGTGCAAAGGTACTGTCAAACAGCATTACCGCATCTTCGGCGTGATTGATGATGTAGATCAGTTGCTGCGCGTGCAGGCGCGGATTGCAGGTGTGGATCACCATGCCGCTGCCCGAAACCGCGTAATACGCTTCCAGATGGCGGTGGTTGTTCCAGGCGATCGAGCCGACGGCGCTGCCGGCACTCAGCCCGAGCGCCTTGAGCGCGTTGGCGAGCTTGCGTGAACGCGCGGCGCACTTCGCGTAGGTGTAGCGAAACAGCGGCCCGTGCGTTTCGCGCGAGACCACTTCGACCTCGCCAAACTGGGCGGCAGCGTGTTCGATGATGTCGGAAATGAGAAGCGAGCGCTCCATCATGAGGCCGGGCTGAAGCATGGGGTGTCTCCGGGGAAAGTGGTTGACGGTCTGGCCCCCTACTGTAATTCACCCGCCCCCGCGCTGCATGTACAGGTCAAAGCGTTTCATGAAGGCGTAGCGCAGCGTGGCATCGAGCCCGTCAAACCGGAAGTCGACAATCAGCCGGGGCATGCGCATCAGCGCGATGGCCCGAGGTGCAGCGCGGTGCCAGGACAGATCGAGCCGACCCACCCCGATTTGGATGTCGGCACGCGACTCCCGCAGATTCCAGGGGTGCTCACCGATGGCCGCAGGCAGCCAGCGCAGCCACTCGGCCTCGGTGCAGCCCATCTCGCGCTCGAAGCGTTCGGCATAACTTGACTGCATGCGACCTGGTGCCTCAGCCCCCGGCAATGGGTGGCCAGATCGCCAGCACGTCACCCTCGGCCAGGGTTTGCGTCAGGCGCTGCTCCGGTGCAATGTATTTGCCGTTGATCAGCACCAGATGCACCATGGCCGGCGGCAGGCGAAACGGTTCGATGATGTTGGCAATCGTGGCCGAAGGCGCCACATCAAGCTCGAGCACGTTGCTGTGGCGGGCTGGCGCGGGCAGGTAATCGGTAAGCGAAGCGAAGAGCTTGAAGGTGATGCGCATGCGCTGGAGATGTTAGCGCCGCCGCTGGTCCTGCGCCCCGGCCCACGCGCCTTGTCCCTGGGCACTGGCCAGGTAAGCGTGCATCAGCCGGGTCGGATCCTTTTTCAGGATGTCTTTCCACGCACCGAGTCTGACCTGCCCCTCGACCAGCGCGCGCATCACTCCCACATGTTCGGTCCACCCAACCGAGTTGCAGCCGACCAGCACGTCGCCCTTGAATTGCAGGCTCAGATGACGGCCCGCAGCCGCATCCGTGAGCTCGGCTTGCTCGCCTCCGGGCACGCCCTGCCAGTCACCAAAGCTGGCGGAAATCAGGCCCAGCGTATCCAGCACATTGATCTGCGTGACACCGCGAAGTTCAGCCGCTAGCGCCTGGCCGCGCGCGCACGCAAGCATGTTCAGTGCCGCCACGCGCGCCTGCTCCGCCGCGTTGGGTTGAATCGCGCTGACAATCGTCTTGCCGCTGACCTTGTCAAATGCCTCGGCGCAATCGCCGGCAGCAAAGATGCCCGGCACATTGGTTTGCAAATGCTCGTCCGTGAGCACACCGAGCAAACAGGAAATGCCCGAACCTTGCAGAAAGCCGATGGCTGGCCCGACGCCCGCTGCGCTGATGACCAGGTCCGCGTTCAGGCTCTTGCCATTGGAGAGCTTGACCGCCAGCGGCTGGCCCGGCTTAATAGCCTCCACCTTGGTCCCGGTAAAGACCTCGACTCCCTTGGCACGAACCCAGTCACTGATCATCGTGCCCGCCGTCGGACCCATCATGCGCGGCACCATGCGGTCGCCCATCTCGACCACGCTCAAGCTGACGCCGCGCGCGGCCAGCGCCTCCATGATGATGCAGCCGATGAATCCGGCACCAAGTTGCAAGACCTGCGCGCCCGGTTTGGCCAGGGCCATGATGGCACGCGCGTCGTCAAGCGTCCAGCAACTGTGAACGCCGCTGGACCCAATGCCGGGAATCGGCGGACTCAGCGGCTGCGAGCCGGTGGCAATCAGCAGAGTGTCAAACCGCAGCGGCTCGGCCCCCTCGATTGCTATTGTTTTCGTAGCTGCGTCCACCCGGCTGGCCTGCCCTTGCAGCAGATGGATATTCAAACCAGCAAAGTGCTTCGGATCCTTTCGCAAATACGTGCCACGTTCGTCAATGTTGCCCATCAGCAGATAGGGAATCGCCATGCGCGAGTATGGCGGTGCCTTTTCGTTGCCGACGAC
>JAKANU010000380.1 GCA_021812315.1 Pseudomonadota bacterium | reverse complement strand
CCATTGGCGACGCAGCGAATGAGCTCGGTGACTTGCACCACGTCCTCATGGCCCAGGCCCTGGGTGGGCTCGTCGAGCAGCAGGAGTTGCGGATTCATCGCCAAGGTGGTGGCCAGTTCGAGCGCGCGCTTGTGGCCGTAGGGTAGGTTCGTGGCCAGTTGCTCTGCCTCGGCGGACAAACCGACGAGATCCAGAAAGCTCATGGCTTGATCATCCAGCTTGCGTAAGGTGCGTTTGGGCAACCAGAACTGATGCGCCAACCCCGTACTGCGCTGCAAGGCGACGCGTACATTTTCCAACACACTCATATGCGCAAATGTGGCGCTGATTTGAAACGAGCGCACCATGCCCAGACTGGCTACATGAGCCGGAGACATTCTTGTAATGTTCTGCCCACGAAAATAAATGTCGCCCGCGCTGGGCTGGAGAAATTTACTGAGCAAATTGAAGCAGGTTGTTTTTCCGGCGCCGTTCGGGCCGACCAGTGCATGAATCGATCCCTCTTCGATTTTCAGATCGACATTTTGCACTGCGGCGAAACCGGAAAACTGCTTGCTGAGCCCCTGGGCCCGCAATATTGACGTGTTCGACATTGGAGTTTGTTGGTTTGGCAGGCGACATTCTGCTGCCATGCATGCAGGCGGCTCAAGCGCTTTCCCCACGGGAAAACCCTGAGTTTCGTCGACGACCTGTTGTCGATGTTTCAAAATGCTTCATTCGGCCATCCTCCACTGCATGGCACGATCGGCCTCATCGGGCCAGCAGCGCGGGGCCCTATTCCCCATCGCCCCGAGCGTGCCACGCTGCGCACACGCAGACACAATCGTGGCAGGGGTTTCGCTCTCGAGGACAATCTCGTGATGAAGACTTGTTCGCCAGCGACGACGCCAAACAGGGCCGATTTCGGCTTCGACCAGCCCTATAGCAGCCTGGGGAGCGAATTCTTCAGTGCCGTTCGGCCATTCGGCCTGCCTGCGCCGCGCTTGAGTTTGGTGAGCGAAGATGCCTCGCGCCTGCTGGGTCTGCATCTGGAATCGACGGACCCTGAAGCACTGCAGTCCTGGGCGGAATTGTTCAGCGGTACCACATTGCCAGCCGGTTGCGAACCGATCAGCACCGTCTACTCCGGCCACCAGTTCGGCAATTGGGCCGGGCAACTCGGTGACGGCCGCGCCCACCTTTTGGGCGAACTCGCCGCGCCGGATGCCACGCAGAACTGTGGCTACGCGCGCTGGGAGGTGCAACTCAAGGGTGCTGGACGCACACCCTACTCCCGCCAGGGCGATGGGCGTGCGGTGTTGCGCTCCTCCATCCGCGAATTCCTCTGCAGCGAAGCCATGTGGCATCTCGGCATACCCACCACGCGCGCGCTCTGCCTCGTCACTTCCAGCTTGCCGGTGGCACGCGAGCGCATGGAAACCGCAGCGGTCGTCACGCGCCTGGCGCCGAGTTTCATTCGGTTCGGCCATTTCGAGCATTTCAGCTACAGCGGCCAGCATGCGGCGCTGCGCCGCCTGGTTGACTGGACCATTGCGCGCATCGACCCCGCCTGCGCCGATGCCGCCAACCCTGCGCTGGCACTGCTGCAGGGCGTCGTGGCGCGCACCGCACGGCTCATGGCGCAATGGCAATGCGTGGGCTTCATCCACGGGGTGATGAATACTGACAATATGTCGATGCTGGGTTGGACGCTGGACTACGGTCCGTTCGCCTTCATGGACGGGTTCGATCCGGCACACACACCCAACACCACCGATCGCGCCGGTCGCTATGCCTGGGGCCGGCAGCCGGCCATTGCGCGCTGGAATCTGCTGGCGCTGGCCCAGGCGATGCTGCCGCTGCTCGGCAACCCCCAAGACGCCATGGACGCCGTAGCAGCCTTCGAGCCGCAGTTCTCGCAAGCCATGCGTTCCCAGTTGCAGAACAAACTGGGCCTGGGTGCACCGCAAGGCGGCGACGATGACCTGGTCGATGCCTGGCTTGCGGCCATGGCCGCGAACCAGGCCGACTGGACCCTGAGTTTTCGCCGGCTCGGTTCGCTGTCCTCCAACTCCGACAGCCCGATTCCAGAAACGTTGCAAAGCCTGTTCACCACCCGCCCGCAACAGTTCCAGGCCTGGGTTGCCGACTACCGCCAACGCTTGCGGCAGCAGGGCCATGCGGACGCTGAACGCAAGCTGGCGATGGATCTTGTGAATCCGCGCTTCGTGCTGCGCCACCACCTGGCGCAACACGCCATTGCCCAAGCCGAGGCCGGCGATTTTTCCGCCGCTCGGGAACTGATGGCCGTGCTGCGGCATCCCTATGCTCAGCAGCCTGAGCATGCGGCATACGCCGCCGCCCCGCCGCAGGATGCCGAAGCACCGGCCCTGTCGTGCTCGTCTTGAACAAGCTCGGCCACCACGGCAAGATCGCCCCTGCCAAGCCTCAACCCCTCGCCCCCACCTCCTCTCTCTTGTGAACGGAGATTGCCTCATGTCCCCCACCCGACCCGACGACAAAGCCGACGCCGAATACCGCCTGCGCCTCACACCCGAGCAATACCGGGTGACCCGCTGCAGCGCCACCGAAGCACCGTTCACCGGGCAGTACTGGGACCACCATGCCGATGGAAGCTACCGCTGCATCTGCTGCAGCGCGGTACTGTTCGACTCCAGCACCAAATTCGACTCCGGTACCGGGTGGCCCAGCTTCACAGAGCCAGCCTGGGGGCGGTCCATCGAGGAAGTGAAAGACAACAGCCATGGCATGGTGCGCACCGAAGTGCGCTGCGCCCAGTGCCATGCCCACCTCGGCCATGTGTTCGACGATGGCCCCGGACTGAACGGCCTGCG
>JAKANU010000058.1 GCA_021812315.1 Pseudomonadota bacterium | reverse complement strand
GCCAACCGCGGCGAAATCGCCTGCCGCGTGGCAGCCACGGCGGCGCGCCTGGCGATCAAGACGGTGGCGGTGTACTCCGATGCCGATGCCAACGCCAAGCATGTCAGCGTCTGCGACGAGGCCGTGCACATCGGTGCGAGCGCACCTCGGGAGAGTTATCTGCGCTGGCAGAACATCATCGCCGCGGCCAAGGCCAGCGGCGCGCAGGCGATTCACCCGGGTTACGGTTTCCTGAGCGAGAACGAGGAGTTCGCCGGCGCCTGCGCCGAGGCCGGTCTGGTGTTCATTGGCCCGCCCGCTTCAGCGATCAAGGCGATGGGTCTGAAAGCCGAGTCCAAACGCCTGATGGCCTTGGCCGGTGTTCCGCTGGTGCCGGGTTACCACGGTGCCGACCAGACGCCGGAACTGCTTCAGCGTGAAGCGGACCGCATCGGCTACCCGGTGCTGATCAAGGCCAGCGCTGGCGGCGGTGGCAAGGGCATGCGCGCGGTGGATCGGGCCGAAGATTTCGCTGCAGCGCTGGCGAGTTGCCAGCGCGAAGCCAGGAACAGTTTTGGCGACGATGCCGTGTTGATCGAAAAGTACGTGCAACGCCCGCGCCATATCGAGATCCAGGTCTTTGGCGATACGCTGGGCAACTACGTCTACCTGTTCGAGCGCGACTGCTCGGTGCAGCGCCGGCACCAGAAGGTGCTGGAGGAAGCGCCGGCCCCGGGCATGACGCCCGAATTGCGCCAGCGCATGGGTGAGGCTGCCGTCGCCGCGGCGCGCGCCGTCAACTACGTGGGCGCGGGCACCGTCGAGTTCATTGTTGAGCAGAGCCCGGACGGCTCAATGAATTTCTTCTTTATGGAAATGAACACTAGGCTGCAGGTTGAGCATCCGGTGACAGAGGCGATCAGCGGCCAGGATCTGGTGGAGTGGCAACTGCGCGTGGCCTGTGGCGAGCCGCTGCCGCTGCGTCAGGATCAGTTGCGCCTGAACGGGCACGCCATCGAGGCGCGCATTTGCGCCGAGAACCCGGACAACAACTTTCTGCCGGCCACCGGAATGCTCCAGGTCTACGGGCTGCCGCCGTGCCGGACATTCGAGCGCGCCGACGCTGGCGTGCGTGTCGACTCCGGCGTGCGCCAGGGCGATGCCATCAGCCCTTTCTACGACTCGATGATCGCCAAGTTGATCGTGCATGGCGACAATCGCGAGCAGGCGCTGGCCCGGCTCGACGTGGCGCTGGCGCACACGCACATCGTCGGTCTGGCCACCAACGTGCAATTCCTGCGCAACGTGCTGCAGAGCCGCTCGTTTGCGCTAGCCGATCTGGATACCGGTCTGATCCCGCGCGAGCAGGCGGTGTTGTTCAAGCAGGAAAAAGTCGGGTTGCAGCTGGCGGTGGCGGCGGCGATTGCACATACGCTGTTGCAGGAGCAGGCTCTGGAAGCCGACATCGCCGCGCGAGCGTCCTGGTTCGACCCCTGGAGCCGGCGCGATGGCTGGCGCGCGCATGGTCCGAGCACGCGACGCTTTGACTTCGAGTTTGCGCTGGCCCCCACGTTGGTACAACTGACCACGCTGCACGACGGAGCCCTGCAACTCGACATTGACGGGCAGACGCTGGCCTTTGCCTTTGCCCGCGTGACACACGGCATCGATATCAGCCTTGAGGCTTCGCGCCACATCGTGAATGTTTACACCAATGGCTCCGTAGTGCACGTATTCAGTGCGCATGGCGCTACGCAAATCATAGCAGTTGACGCCCTGGCACATGCCGGCGATGGCCCCGGCGAAGGCGGGCGCCTGAGCGCTCCGATGCCGGGCAAGCTGGTCTCCTTTGCCGTCAAAGTCGGCGACAAGGTCAAGCGTGGTCAGACCCTGGCGTTGCTCGATGCCATGAAAATGGAGCACACGATTGCCGCGCCCGACGATGGTGTGGTGACCGAGTTGCTGTATGAGCCCGGTGACCAGGTGGGCGAAGGCGCCGAGCTCTTGAAGTTGCTGGCCGCGACGGCGTGAGAATCAGTTTTTGTTGCACCGGCACCAAGCCCGGGCCCTGGATCGAGGGCTTGCGCGCCGCCCTGCCGCAGGCTCAGGTCGAGGTCTGGCAAGCCGGTGCGCCCAGCGCAGACCACGCCGTGGTGTGGGCTCCGCCGCAACAATTCTTTGATGAGCAGAACCAACTCAGGGGCATCTTCAATATCGGCGCGGGTGTCGACGCGCTGCTCAAGCTGCGTCTGCCGGCGCAGGCCACGGTGGTGCGACTCAACGATGCCGGCATGTCGGCGCAGATGGCCGAGTACGTGTGCCACGCCGTGATCCGGCACTTCCGCGAATTCGATGCTTACGAGGCCGACATCCGCCAACGCCAGTGGTCGTATCGCAAACCACGTGAGCGCAATGATTTTCCGGTCGGGGTGATGGGTCTGGGCGTGCTTGGCCAGCGCGTGGCGCGTTGCCTGGCGCTGTTTGACTTTCCTGTCAATGGCTGGAGTCGCTCGGCCAAGCTGATCGATGGTGTGCGCGGCTTCACCGGGGCGGCAGCTTTCCCCGAGTTTCTGGGCGCGAGCCGGGTGCTGGTCAACCTGCTGCCACTCACACCGCAGACGCAGGACATCCTGCGCCGCGAAACGCTCTCGAAATTGCGCCCAGGTGGCTACGTGATCAACGTGGCGCGCGGCGCGCATCTGGTCGAGGAGGATCTGCTGGCGCTGATCGACAGCGGGCACCTCGCCGGTGCCACGCTGGATGTCTTTCGCAGCGAGCCATTGGCGGTGGAACATCCCTTTTGGACGCACCCTAGAATTTGCATCACACCGCACACCTCGGCGCGCACGCTGCGTGACGAAAGCATTGCGCAGATCGCGGGCAAGATCCTGGCCTTCGAGCGCGGCGAGCCGATTGCCGGAATCGTTGACCCTCTGCGCGGGTATTGAACAGCGCCAACGTCAAGACAGGAATTTCCAATGAACCTCCCCCCCCGCGTCAAACTGGTCGAAGTCGGCCCGCGCGACGGCCTGCAAAACGAGAAGGGCCAGGTACCAACTGCCATCAAGATCGAACTCGTGCATCGGTTGCAGGAGGCTGGTTTGAGCGAGATCGAGGTGACCAGTTTTGTCTCGCCCAAGTGGGTGCCGCAGATGGCGGACAACGCGCAGGTGATGGCGGGCATTGTGCGCAAGGCTGGCGTGCGCTACTCCGTGTTGACGCCGAACCTGCAGGGCTTCGAGGCAGCGCTCAACAGCCGCCCGGACGAGATCGTGGTGTTTGGCGCTGCCAGCGAGGCTTTTAGTCAGAAAAACATCAATTGCTCCATCGCACAAAGTATCGAACGCTTCGCGCCCGTGGTGCAGGCAGCGCGTGCTGCCGGCATTTACGTGCGTGGTGCCATGTCCTGCGCCCTTGGTTGCCCTTATGAGGGCGAGGTTGCGCCCGAGCGGGTGGGCTACCTGGCTGGCTTGATGAAGGGCATTGGCGTGCAGCACGTCGGTGTCGCTGACACCATCGGCGTGGGCACGCCGCGCAAGGTGCAAGGCGCCATTGAAGCGACGCTGAAGCACTTTGCCATTGACGACGTTTCCGGGCATTTCCACGATACCTACGGCCAGGCTCTGGCCAACACGCTGGTCAGCTTGCAGCTCGGCGTCTGGCAGTTTGATACCTCCATTGCCGGTCTGGGAGGTTGCCCGTATGCCAAGGGTGCCACGGGAAACGTGGCCACCGAAGACGTGGTGTATTTGCTCCATGGCATGGGGATCGAGACCGGGATCGATCTGGACCGCCTGGTCGATGCCGGCAAGTTCATCAGCGAGTTTCTGCAGCGCAAGCCCGGCTCGCGCGCGGCCATGGCGTTGCTGAATCGTCGAACACCATGAGTGCGACCGGCTTTCCCGAGGGCGTTGCCCGTGTGGCGCAAGCGCTGGCCGGTCACGGTCACCCACAGGCACCGGTGCTGCTTGATGCGGCGGCGCGCACGGCGCAACAGGCCGCCGACGCGCTGGGCGTCGCCCTGGGCCAAATTGCCAAGAGCATCATCTTTCGACGCAAGTCCGACGACGTCGCGGTTCTGGTGGTGACCTCAGGCGACCGGCGGGTTGACGAAAGCAAGGTCGCCGCACGGGTCGGTGCCCTGGCGCGTGCCGACGCCGATTTCGTCAAGTCCAGCACCGGCTACTCGATCGGCGGGGTGCCGCCCATTGCGCACGCCACGCCTTGCGTGACATTGATCGATCAACAACTGTTCCGCTTCCAGGAAATCTGGGCTGCGGGCGGACATCCGCACGCTGTCTTCAAGCTCAAGCCGCAGGATTTGATCCATTGGTCGGGCGCGCCGGTGACCGACGTGGTGCAGTCACCGGCCGCGTATAGCCCCGGCGTTGCTCCTGAAGCGATAGCGTCCCGTGCCCTATTGGCGGTCGCTACAGCCATAAATGTTCCCTCGCCATGCGTGTCGGTGTGCCGCATGAACGAACGCAGCGGTCTGTGTGAGGGTTGTTGGCGCACGATCAAGGAGGTTGTTGCCTGGGGCAGCGCCACCGATGATGCCAAGCGTGCCATCTGGGCATTGATCGCGCAGCGGGTGGCCAGGCCCGGCGCCTGAGGCGCAAGCGCCCCAGGGTGCGCGCGCCTCTCAACCCAGGCGTACCGGCACAAAGATCTTGTTGCCGTCGCGTTCGATGAGCAGGGCGACGGATTTGCCTGCCTTGGCAACAATCGCGCGTACCTGATCGACGCTTGCGATGGGTGTGCCATTGACTGCAACCAGCAGATCTCCGGACTGGATGCCGGCAGCCGCGGCCGGGCCGACGGCGTTCTCGACGAGCAGCCCTTGCCCGACGCCGGCATCGCGTTTTTCCTCGGGCTTGAGCGAACGCAGCGCCAGGCCGAGTCGGCCCTTGCCCAATGCGCTGTCACGATGCGCGACGGTTTCGGTCTTGTCGCTGCTGTCGGCCAACCTTGCGGTGAAATGGTCGCGTTTGCCCTGGCGCCAGACCTCCAGATTGACCTTCTCGCCGGGTGCGCTTGCGCCGATCAGGGTCGGCAAATCGGCTGAGGCGACGATGGCCTGCCCGTTGACTTGCAGAATCACGTCGCCGCTCTTCAGGCCGGCTTGATCGGCCGGACCGCCAGGCTCGACGCTGGAGACCAGCGCGCCTTCGGGCTTGTCGAGATGGAACGAGTCGGCAAAGGTCTGGTTCACTTCCTGAATGGCAACGCCCAGACGCGCATGACTGGCCTTGCCGGTGGCCACGATCTGGTCCTTGACCCTGGTCGCAAGGTCAATCGGAATGGCGAAGGATAAACCCTGATAACCGCCGGTACGGCTGTAGATCTGCGAGTTGATGCCCACCACTTCACCGCGCGTATTCAACAGCGGGCCGCCCGAGTTGCCGGGGTTGACCGCCACATCGGTCTGGATGAACGGCACGAAACTGTCATCTGGGAGTGAGCGTCCCTTGGCACTGACCACACCGGCGCTCACGCTGTTCTCAAAGCCGAACGGTGAGCCAATGGCCAGCACCCACTCGCCGACCTTCAGGTCTTTGGCGCTGCCCATGGGCACGGTGGGCAGGTTTTTGGCGTCGATCTTGAGCACGGCAATGTCGGTCCGTGGATCGGCACCCAAGACCTTTGCCTTGAATTCACGTCGGTCATTGAGCTTGACCGTGACCTCCCGGGCTTCGTTGACGACGTGAGCGTTGGTCATGATCAAGCCATCAGGGCTGACGATGAAGCCCGAGCCTTGTCCGCGCGTGGGCATCGGTCCCTGGCCGGGAAAGCCGCCGTTGGGGCCCTGGAAGCGCTTGAAGAATTCAAAGAACGGGTCGTTCGGGTCGATACCCGGAATTCCGCGGCGTTGGCCCGCGGGCCCCTGCGCCGAGTCTTCATCCGAGGTCTTGGTCATGCCGGTCACGCTGATGTTGACCACAGCCGAACCGTTGCGCGCTGCGATTTGCGAAAAATCCGGCAGCGCCATGGCGGGTGCCTGCAGCACGGCATTCGCCGTCGCGGGTGCTGCCGCATGGGCGCGGGTGAGGCTCAGCGCGCCCATGCCACCGGCCCCGATGGTTCCGGCGGCAATCATGGCCCAAACAAGCTTGCGCGGGGTCAGGAGAGGGGAGTTCATATGCAGTCCTTTCAAAGGGTTGATGACAACGACAAGTCGATTCTGGGAGCGCCAACTTAGGGTGAACTTAATTGGGCTCGACGTTTAGGTCGTCGGCGCGGCGGTGGCGCGCGCGCTGCATCAGTAGCGTGACCAGCAACACCGCGGCCGCGGAGCTCGCCATCAGTGGCGTCATCGGCAGCAACTGCGCCAGTCCGTCAATGGCCTGCGTGCTCATTTGCCCAACATAGTCCGCCAGCGTGACCACGTCGCTGGCCTGAACACGCTGCGCGTCTTCCAGCCGGACATGCAGGTCTGGCCAGCCGCCCTGAAACCGGATCTTGGCGAAGATGCCTCCGGCGAGGCCAACCAGCGCCAGTACGCCCAGGGGGCGCAACAGATGTTCGAGCAGGCGGCTTTTCTCGGTTGCCGGGGCGGTTTCGTAGACCTGCCCGACCAGTTCTGCGATGCTGAGTTCGCAAGTCACGCTGCGGGCGGGGTCCGGGGGCATAGCGTCGTTGCCACTGGAGGAACCGGGCACCGGCAGGCTGGAGATCGGGTGAGTCATGATGCTGCTCCTGAAAATCGGGTTGACATCAAGATTTTTCGCCTGAAGGCTTAGGCTTGCCTTAAGCGCCGCAAGGCGCGTCACCCGTGTCGGCGACTCAGGGCAGCAGCGGGAAGGCGACGCGCACTTGCAGACCACCCAGATGGGCGGATTGCTCCAGCGACAGCGAGGCACGATGCAATTCGGCGACGGTCTTGACGATGGCCAGACCCAGGCCGCTGCCGCTGCCCTGAGCTCCAGCGACGCGATAGAACCGATCCAGCACACGCTCGCGATCTTCCCGGGCGATGCCGGGTCCGCTGTCGTCAACGCTGACGATGGCCTCATGGTCGCTGCAGCGCACGGCCACACGGACTGTTCCACCCGCCGGGGTGTATTTCAGCGCGTTGTCGATCAGATTGCGCAGCATGATGCGCAGCGCCTCTTCCTGTCCGGCAACGCGGCACTCGTCGGCCTGCGTCAGGCTCAGGTCAATCTGCCGTGGCGTGGCTTGCGTGGCCAGGTCGGCGACCGCCTGTCGTGCCAGCGCGCTCAGTGCGACAGGAGCGCTGTGTTCTCCAGCAGCAGAACTGGCTTGTTGTCTGGCCAGAACCAACAGCTGATCCACCAGCCGCGTGGCGCGGTCGATGCCCGAACTCAGGCGGTTCACGGCGAGTTCGCGCGCTGGCGCGTCGCCGGCCCGACGCAGGCCCTGGACTTGCAGTTTCAAAGCCGCCAGTGGCGAACGCAATTCATGGGCCGCGTCGGCAACAAAGTTCTTTTGCGCGTCAAACGCCTGCCCGACCCGATGAAACAGCAGATTGAGTTCCTGAACCAGTGGGCGGATTTCCTCGGGTAGATCCTCTTCGCCGAGCGGACCGAGTTCTTCCGCCTGGCGCGACGCAACCTGGCGGCGCACGCGCTCGACCGGAGCCAGCGAGGCACTGATGACCCACCAGACGACCAGCATCAGCAGCGGCATCATCAAGGCGATGGGGCTTACCGTGCGCAGGGCCAGATTGCGCGCCATCTCGCGTCGGGCTGCGAGATCCTGGGCTACCTGAATCACCTGGCTGCCCGCGGCGACGGAAAACAGCCGGTAACTGGTGCCGCGCGCCTGCACCGTCGTGAAGCCGAGCACGGCGCGCTGCGGCAACTGCGCGTGCGAGGTCGATTGAAAGACGCGAAGGCCGTCGGCGGTCCAAACCTGGACGACAAAATCGAAATTGTCCTCGTGCTCGGCGGCCAACGAGTTTCCGAGGTCCGGGCCGACCGGCAAGCCCGGGCGCAGCGAAAGCGCCATCTGCTGCATCTGATAATCAAAAATCTGATCGGTTTCAGCCAGGGCCGTGCGGTAGGCAACCAGGCATTGGGCCAGCGCGCTGATCACGACCGCGATGGACAGAAGCCCAAGCAGTCTGGCGCGCAGTGAATGCCTGAACATCCACCTCATGACTCGCTCCGGGGAATCATGTAGCCTACGCCGCGCACATTCTGAATCAGGGCGGCTCCCAATTTCTTGCGCAAACCGTGAATGAACACCTCGACCGCGTTGCTGCTGATGTCGTCTTTCCAGCCGTAGACCTTTTCCTCGAGCTGTCGGCGCGACAGGATCATGCCCGGGCGTGCCAGCAGCAATTCGAGAACCGCCCATTCGCGCGCCGAGAGCACCACCGGCTGGCCGCGTACCAGCACCTCGCGCGTAGCCGGATCGATGCTCACCCCGAGGTGTTCGTAGACCGGTTCGGCGCGTCCGGCCGCGCGGCGAATCAGCGCGCGGATTCGCGCCAGCAGTTCGTCGAACTCGTAGGGTTTGACAATGTAGTCGTCGGCGCCCGCATCCAGTCCTTCCACGCGCTGTGCCAGCGCATCACGAGCGGTTGCAATCAGCACTGGCGTGCGGTCCTTTCTGGCGCGCAGGCGTCGCAGCACAGCCAGGCCATCACGTCGTGGCAGTCCAAGATCCAGCAGCACGAGATCGTAGCTCTCCGAGTCCAGCGCGGTGTCGGCCATTTCCCCGTCCTTGACCCAGTCAACTGCGTAAGCTTCGGCGCGCAGCAGGTCCAGGACCGATTCACCGATCATCGTGTCGTCTTCCACAAGCAGCAATCGCATGCGCGCATTTTCGGACATTACTCCCTGGCCTGGCACGCCAATGCTTAGGTGGAACTTAAACCTGGCTGCGGGCCGGCAGGGTCCTGGCAAGGATAATCAGGCAACCCATCCTCATGAAACGCCATGAACCAGATCGCTGTCCAACGTCACTCAGTCTTTACCCAGAGCTTGCACTGGCTCACCGCCATCCTCGTCGTCGCTGCGTTTATCCTCGGGCCCGAGGGTTCGCAGCAGCAGATCTACGCAGCGGCCAACGATGTGCAGAGACAGTGGCATGAGACCCTGGGCCTGTCGGTGTTCACGCTGTCAATCGTGCGCATTCTGTGGCGCGTGCTCGACCAGCGTCCGCCTGCCGCGCCGGCACCTCGATGGATGGGGCTGGCGTCCAAGGCGGTCCTGCTGGCGCTGTACGCGCTGTTGTTCGCCGTTCCACTGACCGCTGTGGCCGGGGCCTGGCTGCAAGGGCACGCGCTGACCCTGCTTGGCGGGGTGCAGATCCCACCATGGCTGTCAATCAACGATCGCCTGGGTTCCTCGCTGGCAGAGCTGCACAGCTGGCTCGCCGACAGCCTGCTGGTCGTGGCGGGCGTGCATGCCGGCGCCGCCATCTATCACCATGCGATGTTGAAAGACGATGTGCTGCGCTCCATGTTGCCCAAGTGGTTCCCAGGGCTTTGACGCTGCTCGCCCGCCTGATTGCCGTACATTTTGCGTCGGAGCTTGGACATGAAACAAATCAGCTTTTGTCTCGATTTCATTTCACCTTACGCCTATCTGGCATTTGAAAACCTGCCGCAGGCGCTGGCCGGGCACAACGTCAGCGTCAGCTACAAGCCGCTACTGTTCGCCGGGCTGCTCAAGCACCACGGGCAGCGCGGCCCGGCGGAGATGGTTGGCAAGCGCGAGTGGACCTATCGTCAAGTGCAATGGCTGGCACGCCAACACGGCATTGCGCTGGACTTGCCCGCCAGCCATCCGTTCAATCCTCTGGCCCTGTTGCGCTTGGCTGTGGCGTGTGATGCCGACGGCGAGCCGAATCGCTACGTATGTGAAAAGCTGTTTCACCACGTCTGGCGTGGCGGCGCTGAAGCTACCGATGCACGGCGGTTGCAGCTGCTGGAACAACAGCTCGCGCCTGTGCGCAGCATCGACAGCCAGGAGGTCAAGACACAACTCAGGGCGCAGACCGAGAAGGCGATTGCACGGGGCGTCTTTGGCGTGCCGACCCTGCTTGTCGACGACAAACTGTTCTGGGGCTTTGACGCCCTGCCGATGTTGCGCGACTACCTGGATGGCGACGCGTGGTTTGACGGAGCGCAGTGGGACGCGGCGTCGCGCCTGCCAACGGGTATTGCACGGCAGGCTTAGTGATTTGCCATACTGCGAAATTCGCAATTAGGGTTCAACCCTAGTTTGTCAGGCGTCGTTCAGTTTGGTGAAAGTTATTGTTGGTTTCGCGTCAGAGCCGGGTCAGTAGCCGCTCCAAGAATGCAGGCAGCCTCCACTTCGGAGGCGGAACAACTTCAGGAGACGTCGATATGGCTACAGCAGCGGCCCCCAGGCCAATGTCCGAAGGCGAGAAGATGGTGATCTTCGCCTCGTCGCTCGGCACAGTATTTGAGTGGTATGACTTCTATTTGTTCGGTGTGATGTCGGCCATCATTGCGGCCAACTTCTTTTCCGCACTTGACGAATCCACGCGCAACATCTTTACCCTGCTGGCCTTCGCTGCCGGCTTCGCTGTGCGTCCGTTCGGCGCGCTGGTCTTCGGCCGGCTCGGCGACATGATTGGGCGCAAGTACACATTCCTGATCACGATTCTGATCATGGGTATGTCAACATTCCTGATCGCTTTTCTGCCAACCTACAAGACTGCCGGGATCATCGCGCCGATTGCGCTGATTGCCCTGCGCCTGTTCCAGGGCCTGGCCCTCGGTGGTGAGTACGGTGGTGCAGCGACCTATGTCGCGGAGCACGCACCGCAGGGTCGACGCGGCTTTTACACATCGTGGATTCAAACCACGGCGACGGTTGGTCTGTTGCTCGCGCTGATGGTGATTCTGGGTGCGCGGACCTACTTCGGCGAGAAGGAGTTTGCAGATTGGGCCTGGCGCATTCCTTACGCCATGTCGGGTATCTTGCTGGCGATTTCAGTCTGGATTCGATTGAAGTTGAACGAGTCACCGGCCTTTGCCAAGATGAAGGCAGAAGGCAAGACGTCGAAGGCGCCGCTGTCCGAATCATTCGGGCAATGGAGGAACGCCAGGATCGTGATTCTTGCCCTGATCGGTTTGACGGCGGGCCAGGCGGTGGTCTGGTACGGCGGCCAGTTCTATGCGCTGTTCTTCCTGCAATCCTTCCTCAAGGTGGACGGGCCGACGGCCAACATCCTGATCGCCGTGTCGTTGATTCTCGGCACTCCATTCTTTATTCTGTTCGGCGCCTGGTCCGACAAGATTGGTCGCAAGCCGATCATCATGGGCGGCTGTCTGCTCGCGGTGCTGACCTATTTCCCGCTGTTTGGCGCGCTGACCACCTACGCGAATCCGAAACTCCAGCATGCGATCCAGAAATCACCTGTGACCGTGGTCGCGAAGCCGGCGAACTGCAATCTGATCTTGAACCTCACCGGCACGGCCAAATTCACCACTGCCTGCGACCTCGCACGCACCTTCCTGTCGAACTCGGGCGTCAACTACGACAAGGTTGAAGACCCGAATGCGACGATTGGCACCGTCAAGGTCGGCGACAAGGCGATCGTCGGGTACAACGGCACGGATCCGAATGCCAAGGAAGAGAAAGCGCGTTTCGAGAAGGAGGTCCGCGCTGCGCTGACTGAAGCTGGCTATCCATCCAAGGCAGACCCGATTCCGACCGGTTCGGGCAACTGGTGGATGCTGGTTCTGATCCTGACCATTCTGGTGGTTTACGTGACCATGGTCTATGGCCCGATCGCGGCCATGCTGGTTGAGCTGTTCCCGACGCGGATTCGTTATACGTCGATGAGTCTGCCGTATCACATCGGCAACGGCTGGTTCGGTGGTTTCCTGCCCGCCATCTCGTTCTCGATCGTTGCTGCCCAGGGCAATATCTACAGCGGCCTGTGGTATCCGATCATCATTGCCAGCATGACTTTCATCGTCGGTATGTTGTTCGTGAAAGAAACCAACCACGTCGATATCTACGCCAACGACTAGGCTTGGCTTATGGTCTGACCCGGCCACTGGTGGCCGGGTGAATGCTTCGGGCCCTCCAGGAGAGGGCCCCTTTATTTCTGGAGAATCGTCATGTGGAAAATCGCCGTCGCGTTCCTGATCTTTGCCGGAGTCGCACTGTACCTGCTCAGCAGAGCTGGCAATATCGACATCAGCGGTAGCGAACAGGGGGGCGAGACCACGCATGCACCGGCAGTCGCGGCGCCGGCGAGCGCGCCCGCTAGCGCCAGCAAATAGCGCTCTCTGGCGGTGGCGAAGCGCGCTCGGGCGCGTGGCGGGTTCCGGCCCGGCTAGGACGGGGCATCCGCTTCATCGTCCGGGCTCGGACTTTGTCCTTGCGCTTGCTGTACCAGCAGGGAAAACGGCAGCGCCTGCTTGACCAGGATGACGGTGCATGGTGCGCGCATGGCCACCTTGATCGGCACCGTGGCAAGAAAACGCTGGGTCTTCAGGCCGTGTGTGGCTGCACCCATGACGATGACGCTGACCTCGTTGCCTATCGCATAGTTCACCAGCGCCTGCGCCACGTCGCCGGACTCCAGAACGTGGTAGGAGGTCTGTTGGCCCGGCAAATCCAGCGGCTGCGCCCA
>JAKANU010000057.1 GCA_021812315.1 Pseudomonadota bacterium | reverse complement strand
CGGATTCGCCCGGTGGCCTCTGTATGATTCGCGGCTTCGCCACGAGTTTCTGAATGCCCTCTCCCTCCTCGCAAGCGCCCACCGGCCTGAACCTGGCGCAACAGGAAGCGGTCAACTACATGCACGGGCCGTGTCTGGTCCTCGCCGGCGCGGGCTCGGGCAAGACGCGCGTCATCACGCACAAGATCGCACGCCTGATCCAGGCCGGGCTGGAGCCCCAGCGCATCGCCGCCATCACCTTCACCAACAAGGCCGCTGCCGAGATGCGCGAGCGCGCCGGCAGCCTGATCGGCGCGGCTGCCAGACAAGTCCTGATCTGCACTTTTCACGCTCTGGGCGCACGCATACTGCGCCAGGATGGTGCCGCACTGGGTCTGAAGCCGAATTTCTCCATCCTCGACAGCGATGATGTCACGGGCATCCTCAAGGACGCCGGTGGCACGGTCGACACGGCCACGGCGCGCTCCTGGCAATGGCGCATCAGCCTGTGGAAGAACCAGGGGCTGAACGCGCACCAGGCGCAGGCGCTGGCAACGGACGACAATGAACATCTCGCTGCCCGAGTGATGGCGCGCTACGAAGAACGGCTCGCCGCCTATCAGAGCGTCGACTTCGACGACCTGCTCGGGCTACCTCTCAGGTTGCTACAAAATCATGAGCAGGTCAGGCAGAAGTGGCAGGCTTTGGCAGGGCATATTCTCGTTGACGAATATCAGGACACAAACGCGACCCAATATGAATTGCTCAAACTGCTGGTCGGCGGCAGCGCTGCGCCGCGGGCTCGACTGACTGCGGTCGGCGACGACGACCAGAGCATTTACGGCTGGCGCGGCGCTACGCTGGACAACCTGAAGAAGTTGCCGACTGATTTCCCGACACTCAAGGTCATCAAACTCGAGCAGAACTACCGATCCACCACGGCCATCCTCCTGGCCGCGAACAACGTGATCGACGCCAACCCCAAGCTGTTCCCGAAAAACCTGTGGAGCGATCTCGGCGTGGGCGAGCCGGTGCGGGTGGTCGATGCCGATAACGAGGAGCATGAAGCCGAGCGCACGGTCGCACGCATCCAGAGCGTGCACGCCGCGGGCCTGGCCGGCACCGGTACGCAGTCCCTGGAGTGGCGCAACTTTGCTGTGCTGTACCGCGCCAACCACCAGGCCAAGGCTTTCGAGAAGGCGCTGCGCAAGGCTGCTATCCCGTACAAGGTCTCGGGTGGCACGAGTTTTTTTGATCGCGCCGAGATCAAGGATTTGTGCGCCTGGTTTCGCCTGTGGATCAACAACGACGACGACCCGGCCTTCCTGCGCGCCGTGACCACACCCAAGCGCGGCATCGGCCACCAGACCTTGGCGCAGCTTGGCGGGTTTGCCGCCCGCTACCAGCTCAGCCTGTTCGAGGCGCTGTTTTCCCCCTCACTCGCCGCGACACTGAAAAGCCGTGCGCTTGCCGACCTGCATGAATTCGGTCGCTACATCAATGATCTGGAATTTCGCGCCCGGCACACCCAGGGCAGCCCATCGGCGCGAACTTTCCTGCACGAATGGCTCAAGGAGATTGGCTATGAAGCGCACCTGCATGAGCTTGAAGACAGTGACAAACTGGCCGCCGCTCGCTGGAGCAATGTCATGGACTTTTGTGACTGGATGGCCGCGCGCTGTGGCGGCGAGATCAGCGACGGCGCAGGCATTGACTCGGTCGGCGAAGTGAAGTCATTGCTGGAAGTGGCGCAGACCGTTTCTTTGCTCTCCACCCTCAACGAGCGTGAACAGGACGGCAACGTGGTGACGCTTTCGACCCTGCATGCAGCCAAGGGGCTGGAGTGGGCGCACGTGATGCTGGTGGGCGTCAACGAAGGCCTGTTGCCGTTCGCGCCCGCCGAGGCGACTGACGCGAACGTCGGCAACGCAGCGGGTGCGGCGCTTGGCGATGAAGCGCTGGAGCGACTGCACGAAGAGCGTCGACTGATGTATGTCGGCATCACGCGGGCGCAGCGCAGCCTGGTGGTCAGTTGGAGTCGAAAGCGCAAGAAGGGCCGCGAGATGATCACCGCGCAACCAAGCCGCTTCATCGCTGAAATGGCACTGGACAAGACGAGTTCTCGCGCGGACCCGAAGGAGAAACTCAAGGCCTTGCGGGCCGAATTTGCCAAGCGGGCGCAGGACCGGCAAGCGCTGCTTGCAACGGCGCGTTTGGCGTGAGAGCATGAGGCCTATGAAGACCTCGTTTGCTATCTGTTTTATAGCTATATGCGCTTGCTGCACGGGTGCTAGCGCCCAAAATAGTCTTCAACAATCGGGAAGGCCCGCAGCCATGCCGACGCTGCGGGGCTGGCAGGCTTGCGCCAGTCTGAAGACCGAGCGCGATGCTCGCCTGCGCTGTTACGATGCGTGGGCCGCGGCACAGCCAGGCACGACTGTACCGGCCTCGGCAGCGCCCGCACCGGCGACCCCGCCAGCCGTCACGATCACCATGGTGGCGCCGGCCGCGCACGACTGCCAGAACCGCCGCTTCTCGGATCTCTCGCGCTTCTGGGAACTTGAAGCCGGCAGCGACTGCGGCACTTTCGGCATTCGCGGCTACCGCCCGATCAGTCTTTCATGGATCGGCTCCAACAGCGTCAACACGCAGCCGAGTTCGCCGTCGCCAGGGCACACGCCAAGCCTGGCACAAGCGTACAGCACCAGTGAGGCCCGCATCCAGCTTTCAGTGCGCACGAAGATCGCCCAGGGTCTGCTCACCGCAGAGCCAAGCCTGCTGCGTGATTCGCTCTGGTTCGGCTACACGCAGCAATCCTACTGGCAGCTCTTCAATGGCGACCTGTCCAGGCCGTTTCGCACCACCGATCACGAACCGGAGATCACGTATGTCTATCCGGCCAGCGCCGAGTTGCCTCTGGGCTGGCGGATGCGCTATGCGGGCCTGGCCCTGGTGCACCAGTCCAATGGTCAATCACTGCCGCTTTCGCGCAGTTGGAATCGCACGGTCTTGATGGCCGGCCTGGAACAGGGCGAACGCCTGCGTGTCGAAGCCAAAGTGTGGCGGCGCGCCTCCGAGGACCCCGCCAACGATGACAATCCGCAGATCAGCGACCTGGTCGGTCGCGCCGAACTTGCCGCTTTCTGGACCGTCAACCAGCGCAACACCCTCGGCATCACCCTGCGTCATTCGCTGCGGCTCAATGCCAACGGTTCGCTGCGCCTGGAGTGGCTGCGCAGCCTGGGCGATGGCGGCCTGCCCGGTGGCAGGAACGATCTTCGCTTGCACACGCAATTGTTCTCGGGTTACGGTGACTCACTGCTGGACTACAACCGCAGGCGCACCGTGCTGAGCCTCGGGCTGAGCCTGGTCGACTGGTGAGGCAGGGCGAGCGCCCATGCCTGGCAGACTTTGCAGCCGGTGCGGCGTATGGCATCATGCAACAGACTGTGGCAGGAGAACCGTGATGAACGCCCGCAATGAACTACCCAAACTCGACACCTTCCTGGCGGAAACGCACGAACCGGTCAACCTTTCGCGCGAGTTGTGCGACTACAACATGTTCAGCCAGGACGCGGCACTGGTACAGGCCGTTGAACGCGAAGGCGCTGCCTGGGCGCGCCAGGAGCTGGATGACTTTGGCCGCATGACAGGCTCGGCCGAGTACCTTGAACTCGGGCGCCTGGCCAACCGGTTCACGCCTGAATTCGATACGCACGACCGCTTTGGCAATCGCATCGATCTGGTGAGTTTTCATCCCGCCTACCACCAGCTCATGAAGACCGCCATCGAACGGGGCCTGCACGCCTCGCCCTGGACACAGCCCGGGCCGGGCGCGCATGTTGCGCGCGCCGCCCGGAACTATTTGCACACCCAGGTCGAGGCCGGCCACGGCTGCCCGATCACGATGTCTTTTGCCGCGGTACCGGCCCTGCGCTTGCAACCTGATCTGGCCAGCCTGTGGGTGCCTAAGGTCACGGCCCGCGTATACGACCCGCGCAACGTCCCGTCAGAGCAAAAACAGGGCGTCACGATCGGCATGGCGATGACCGAAAAGCAAGGCGGCTCGGACGTGCGCTCCAACAGCACGCGCGCCTATCCCCTGGGCAGCACCGGACCGGGCCAAGCGTATGAGCTGGTGGGCCACAAGTACTTTGTTTCGGCACCCATGTGCGATGCCTTCCTCGTGCTGGCCAACACCAGCGGTGGCCTGTCGTGCTTCCTGCTGCCGCGCTGGCGTCCCGATGGCAGCAAGAACGCGCTGCAGATACTGCGCCTGAAAAGGAAGATGGGCAACGCTTCCAATGCATCGTGCGAAACCGAGTTGCGTGGCGCCCTGGCCTGGATGGTTGGCCAGGAGGGTCGTGGTGTGCGCAACATCATCGAGATGGTCGCCATGACGCGCTTTGACTGCATGGTCGGCTCCAGCGCTGGCATGCGCATGGCCGTCTCACAGGCACTGCATCACTGCTCGATCCGCTCGGCGTTCGGCAGGGTACTGAACCAGCAACCGCTGATGCAAAACGTGCTCGCTGATCTGGCATTGGAGAGTGAGGCAGCGCTGACGCTGACGATGCGGGTGGCACGCGCCATGGACAACCGCGCCATGGAACAGGAAGACCTGCTGGTGCGCCTGGTCACCGCCGTTGGCAAATACTGGATTTGCAAACGCACGCCGACCCATGCCTATGAAGCCATGGAGTGCATTGGCGGCAGCGGTGTGATGGAGGACTCCATGATGCCGCGCCTGTACCGGGAAGCGCCGGTAAACGCCATCTGGGAAGGCAGCGGCAACGTGCAATGTCTCGATGTGCTGCGCGCCATCGCCAAGACGCCAGCGGTGGTCGATGCCTTTTTCACCGAAGTTGCTCAGGCCCGGGGAGCGCACCGCGCGCTGGACCAACTCTCAGCCGATCTGGCAAAGGATCTGAAGGACCCGGGTGAGGCCGAATACCGCGCCCGCGATCTGGTTGACCGCATGGCCCTGACTTTGCAGGCCTCGCTGCTGGTGCGTCACGCGCCGTCGTTCATCGGCGACGCGTTCATCCAGTCACGCCTGGAACAACCCGGTCAGCGCAATTACGGCGCACTGCCGCGCAGAGTCGACTGCGCAGCGATCCTGGCACGGGCGACGCCCCAGTGTGCCGATGCTTGAATTCGAGTTGCTGCAAACTGACCCTGGCAGCCATGCCCGGCGCGCGCGCCTCAGGCTGAACCACGGCATGGTGCAGACACCGGTGTTCATGCCAGTGGGTACCTACGGCACGGTCAAGGGCGTGACGCCGCGCAGCCTGCAGGAGATGGGCGCACAGATCATCCTGGGCAACACTTTTCATCTGTGGATGCGTCCGGGCCTTGAAGTGCTGGCGCAGTTCGGCGGCCTGCATGCTTTCGAGAACTGGCAAGACCCGATCCTCACCGATTCGGGTGGCTTTCAGGTCTGGAGTCTGGGCCAGATGCGCGCCATATCCGAGGAAGGGGTGCGGTTTTCTTCGCCGGTGAACGGCGACAAGATGTTCCTCACACCCGAGATCTCGATGCAGATCCAGACCACGCTGAACTCCGACATCGTCATGCAGTTTGACGAGTGCACGCCGTACATTTCGGTTGAACCCAGGACCAAAGGGCAACTCACCACCGAAGGAGAGGCGCGCGCCTCGATGGAACTCAGCGTGCGCTGGGCGCGGCGCTGTCAAGCCGAATTTGCGCGACTGCAAAACCCGAACGCGCTGTTCGGCATCGTGCAAGGCGGCATGTTCGAGCACCTGCGCGAGGAGTCGCTTGAGCAATTGGTGGCAATGGACTTCCCGGGCTATGCCATCGGCGGTGTCAGTGTCGGCGAGCCCAAGGAAGAGATGCTGCGCATCATGGCGCACACGCCGCACCGGCTACCCACCGACAAGCCGCGCTACCTGATGGGTGTGGGCACGCCCGAAGATATCGTCGAGGGTGTGGCGCAGGGTGTGGACATGTTCGACTGCGTCATGCCCACGCGCAACGCGCGCAATGGCACGCTGTTTACGCGTTATGGCGACCTGAAGATCCGCAACGCACGCTACAAACTCGACGCGCAACCGCTTGACGACACCTGCACCTGTTATGCGTGTGCCGGAGCCGACGCCGTGTCCTACGCCAAGGGTGGGCGCGCCGGTTTCTCCCGGGCCTATCTGCATCACCTCGATCGTTGTGGCGAAATGCTCGGCCCGATGCTCGCCAGCATCCACAACCTGCACTACTTTTTGAACCTGATGGCCGAGATCCGCGCGGCGCTGGAGACGGGACAGTTTGGCGCGTTTGTCGCGCAGTTCAAGGCCGAGCGCTCGCGTGGTGTGTGACGGGCGCAACGCGCAAGAACTGCACTGTGCACGCGTGCAAATCTTTGTGATAGAGTGTAAATTCGTCGGTCGGGCAAGCGCCCGGCACCATCGCAATTTCCACGGAGTCGACCTATGTACAAGATTGCCAGCTTGATTCGTTTAGCGGCGGGGTTTGCCGCTGTAATCGCGATGCAGATGCCGCTGCCGGCATCGGCCGCGCTCAAGCCCAACCTGATGTTCTGCGGTTCGAGTTGGCGCGTTGGTGCCAATCTCTACGCGGCGACCGGTCCGTTTACCGAGGTCACCGGCTGCGCGCCGACTGCCACCACGCAGGCGCTGCTGATCACCCGGAGCGGCACCATTGCAGGCAATGGCGCGGCCTGGCTCGCCTATTTGAACGCCGGGGGCAATATCATCACCGAGTGGAACGTCGCGGCTGCGGTCTATAACGAGATTTACGGCACTGCCTACACAAACGGCGCCGGATTCGGGCAATGTGCAGACAACGCCATGCCGCAAGTCAAGCTTAATCCAACCGATCCGTTCTGGGTTGCCAATCCGATTCCCGTGACTCCCTCCGGTCAGGGGGGGTGTGGCTACTCTCTGAACACGCTGGTCGCCGGACAGCCCAGTGTCACAGCACTGGGCGCCGACCTGAGCGGCGCGATTTCGTTTGCGCGCAGAGCGCAGGGTGCCGGCCTCCTGTATCTGCTTGAAGCTGACTGGCAGGACCCCCCGCCAGCGAGCTTCACGAGCGATTCGAAGACCTTCATGGGCGCGCTGATCAGCAGTTCTGGAACAGCCACCTCGGTGCCGATCCCGACGCTGTCTCAGTGGGGCATGATTATTCTGTCGGGCTTGATGGTGTTGGGCGCATTGATTGTCATTCGCCGCCAGCGCGGGTGACCCCCGATTCACTTTGACAATTGCCCGCTTCGGCAAGCGTTGCCGTTGCGATCACGCCTGTAGCCCGATGCTCGCGAGCGTCCACAAACTGCACTATTTTCTGAACCTGATGACCGAGATTCGCGCCGCCCTGCAGGCCGGGCAGTTTGGCCCGCTTGTGGCGCAGTTCAAAGCCGAGCGGGCACGTTGGGTGTGAGCGCCAGCACCCGCCGAGAATGTGGACGGCGTGTAAATTCATGTGATTAAGTGTAAGATCGCACCCGCTCGATTTCTTCCCTCTCTCGGAGTCAATTTATGTACGAGATTGCCAGCCTGGTTCGTTGTGCGGTGGGGCTCGCCGCCGTTGTCGTGATGCAGATGCCACTACCCGCGGCAGCCGCGCTCAAGCCCGACCTCATGTTCTGCGGCTCGAGTTCGCGCGTCGGTGCCAGTCTCTATGGCGCTGTCGGACCGTTTACCGAAGTCAGCGGCTGTACGCCGACGGCCACAACGCAGGCGCTGCTCATCACCCGAAGCGGCACGATTGCAGGCAACGGTGCGGCCTGGCTCGCGTATTTGAACGCCGGGGGAAACATCATTACCGAATGGAGCGTAGCGGCAGCTGTCTATAACGAGACTTTCGGCACTGCCTACTCAATGGGTACTTGGTTCGGGAATTGTTTGGACAACGCCATGCCGCAAGTCAAGCTGAACCCGGCGGATCCGTTCTGGGTTGCCAACCCGATTCCCGTAACGCCCGCCGGTCAGGGGGGGTGTGGCTACTCTCTGAACACGCTGGTTGCCGGACAGCCCAGTGTCACGGCGCTGGGCGCGGACCTCGATGGCAGCGTTTCGTTTGCGCGCCGGGCGCAGGGCAGCGGCCTCCTGTATCTTCTGGAAGCCGACTGGCAGGACAACCAAGGCAGTTTCACCAATGATTCGCGCACCTTCATGGGCGCGCTCATCAGCAGTTCTGGAACAGCCACCTCGGTGCCGATCCCAACGCTGTCGCAATGGGGCATGCTGCTGCTGGCCGGCGTGCTTGGGCTGTTTGCAATGCTGAGGCTGCGTCAGCGGGCGTGAGCGTTCAGTTGTTGGCGAAGACTGTCAACACGCCCGTGTAGCCGTAGAGGTGGTTTCGGGCGATCTCGCCGCCGGCAAAAAAGCCAACCAGGGGCACTTCGCCAAGCGCGCGGCGCACGATCTGCAACTCGGCGCTCGGGCCGCCAAAATGCGGCCCGCCGCGCCCGGAACAGCTGACGTAGATGGCGCCGGCAATGTTGGGTGCCGGGGCGACGATGTCGGCTTGCGGGGCGGCGTGGGCGAGAACCTCTAGCGCTAACGGCTCGGGCTCGAGTTCTTCACGAATCTCGGCGCAGACGCGCATCAGATCGGCCCGCGCCGCCTGCGCATTGCGTTTGCAAAAGGCCAATTGCGTCCCGACATCAACCTGCTCCGAAACCGCAACCGCACCACCGGCCGGGTCCAGGCCGATGATGTGGCGCACCAGCACATCGCCGCCAAAATTGCCGGTCCGGTTGACCAGCATTGCGTCACGGGGTGATGACATCGCCTCAGGTGTGTGCATCAAACCAACCAGGGTGGACCGCACCGCATGCAACGCCTGTTCGGGCCGCTCGAGCGTGACGTCCAACTCGCGCAGCAGCACGTCGAGCGCGGGCTCGCCGTCGAGCTGCGCGACCAGATTGCCGCGCCCGGCAGTGACCCGGTGCGCCTTGGAAACTGGTAAGCAGCCCTGCGTTACGCGCGAGACTAGCTTCACCCCGGCACCAAAAGCGACCCCGCTCAAGCCACCGCTGAAGACGCCGCTGGCGCCGCCCTGCCCCCTGATGTTGCCATTGCCGCCGACGGCAAACTGCGCCATTGCAGCGCGCCCGCATGCCAATCCGCCAAACAGATAACCGGATGCGGTGCGCGAGGCCATCTCCTTGATCAGCTCATCCAGGTCAGGGGTGTGCGGATCGGCATGGATCAGGGCGGTATATGCCTCAAAGCCCAGGCCCAGGGGCGCCACGCCCGAAAATACCCGGTACTGGTCGGGTGGCAATTCACAGAGCATCAGCACCAGCGCGGGCTCATCGAAATATTCGACGTTGTCAGCGGCGACTCCGACGCCCACGGTACCGGCCCAGTCGGTGATCTCCGGCAATTCGGCACTCAAGTGTTCCAGGATCGACTGTGCCTGATCGGCGTAGTGGTCGGTGATGTAGAGCAAGGCCAGGGTGGGCGCACCGGCAAACCCCGGCAGCGCCAAGCGTGAGCGAATCTGCTCGAGCACACCCGCCGCGGCCCGGCGCCATTGCGGGTCGCTCGCATGACCGACAGCGAACAGCTTCATGAGGGTATCCGCAGGGGCGTCATCAGACGCGTCGGCCGCTCGTCTTCTTTGCTGGCGCTTTCGAGGATGCGCCCCGTTGACTTGCACTTAGCGCTACTCTTTTTGTAGCCTTGACAGCCTCCTTGGTGAGGCCCGCGGCCATGTTTCGGGTTGCGTCGATGGCGGTATTGCGGCTCGCATCCTTCATGGCCGCGCCGGCGATCTGGGCAAACTGCTGCGCCAGCGAGCCCCACAACTGCATCGGATCAATCGGCCCGGCGGCTTTGGCCTTGGGCTTGGCGGTCTTCTTCATGGCCCGGGCGCGGCCCCCCACGTCACTGGCGACACCGGAAATGGTCTTGGCGGTGGACGCGGCTGTGTCGGTGACACGTTGCACGCCCGAGTACACGGTATCGGCCGCCTTGAGCTTGAGCGCGTTGGCCACGTCACCCATATTGAAATTCATCCCCTTGAGCGTTGCCAGCGTCATCTTTTGCACCTCGAGCGCCTGAACGGTCGCCCCCAGCGCCTTGGAGTTTTGTTCCAGCCAGAAATGCACAGCCTTGAGCTCTTCAATGCGTTTTTCGAGTTCCTCCAGATTCAGGGTCGGCGCAATCCAGTTCGACAGGTTGGGCATTTGCGGAATGTTTTGCGTCGCGCCTTTGGCAAGGTTTTGCAAAAAATCAAAGCCGGGAACAAACTTGCCGAAACCAAATGTCTGCGATTCACTCATAGCATCTCCAGCGAAGTAAAGGGTCAGTGCCAACGCACCGGTGACAGCTTACCCCAATGTTGGCGGTCTGGCGATGCCCGTGATCGACCCGATCTTCAGTGCTGATGCACCCGGAGCTGCTTGTCAGCGAACGGCGACACACTGGCCACGGGCACTTTCATTGGCACCGTGACCGTCTGGCCGACCCGGTCCCGGAACACCAGGGTCAGGTCCACCAAGTCGCCCCGGCGCAGAACCTCCTTGAGGTCCATCAGCATCAGGTGTCGCCCTCCGGATTTGAGCTCGACCGTCTGCCCTGGCGCAAGTGCGAGCCCATCGCGCAGCGCGCGCATGCTCATCACGCCAGCCTGTATCGTCATCTCGTGGACCTCAGCCAGCCCCGCCGAGGTCGACGAGACCGACACCAGGGTCGCGCCTTGCGCGGCCCTCAACTTCATGAACGCCCCGGTGGCCGTCTGTCCGGGTACGCTGGCTCGCACCCAGGCATCCTGGATGTCGACGCTTTGCGCTGACGCGCCGCCAGCCGCGAGTGCGGCTGCCATGCCAAGCACGATAAGATGCATGTGTTGCCCCGAGAATTCCCTGGAGAAGGCTCGGATTCTGGCATGGTTTCGATTGCGACCATTGCGTCTGGGACCAAAGCCGACGTAGACAGCCGCCATTGATGGGGAGAGCCTGCATGAACGAACAGACCATGGAAAGACTGCACCAGCAATTGCTCGAACAGCGCGCCAGCATGCTCGAGCGCCTGGCCAACCTGCGCGGCGGAGCCATCGGGCGTGCCGAGGCATCGGCGGATCACTTCGAGCGCAACGGGGATTCGGATGCCCAGGTCAACAGCGCGCGCGAACTCGAATTTGCCCTCGATGAGATCGAGACGGCAGAACTGCGGCTGATCGAGGCGGCGTTGGCGCGCATTCAGGCCGGCAACTACGGCCAGTGTGTGGACTGTGCGGCGACGATTCCAGCTGCCCGACTCCAGGCCACGCCATACGCGCTGCGCTGCATCGCCTGTCAGGAAAAGATCGAATAGCTTGTGATCCTGAAGCTTGCATGAACTACACCTTTGCCTCGGCCACCATCCTGTTGATCCTGATCACCGATCCGGTGGGAAATATTCCGATCTTTGCCAACGCGCTCCGGCATGTGGCGCCGGGGCGTCGGCCCTGGGTCATTCTGCGCGAAGTCCTGATTGCCTTCCTCCTGCTGCTGGCCTTCATGTTTGTTGGTGCGCGGTTCCTGGAACTGATGAATTTGAGCGAACTCTCGCTGCAGATCGGTGGCGGTGTCATCCTGTTCCTGATTGCCCTGCGCATGATCTTTCCACCGCCTCGCTCGGAAGTGCCCGAGCTCGTGCACGAGCCGCTGATCGTACCGCTGGCGATTCCGGCGATCGCCGGACCTTCAGCCCTCGCCACGGTGTTGCTGCTGGTCTCGCAGGCGCCTGAGCGGCGTCTGGAGTGGATTGCCGCACTGTGCGTGACGATGACGGTGAGCGCCTGCGTGCTGGTACTCGCCGAGCGCATCCAGCGCGTTGCCGGCGATCGCTTTGTGGTCGCGCTGGAGCGGCTGATGGGCCTGGTGCTGGTGGCCGTGTCGATCGAGATGATGCTGCGCGGCATCAAGACCTTTGCCCGCCAGCTGGCGCTGCCGTGAGCTCGTCGGCGGCTCCTCTCAAGGTCATCGCCGTTCTGGCCGCAAGCGTGCTGTTGGCGCACCTGGCTTTGCTGCTAGGAGCCACGGCAAGTCCCGCTGCGCCCGCCGTGACGGCGCCGTTGGACACGCGTGTGATTACCCTGGCAGCACCGGCGCCCGAGGCAACGCCGAAGCCATCAATCCGGCCGCCGAGCAAGCGTTCGCGAAGCGCGCCCCGACCCGCAGCAGTCGCCGAGCCGACACCCGCACCATCGGAACAGAGCAGCGCGGCGTCGACCGACCCGGCACCGCTGACAAGCACCTCGGCACCGGAATCGACCCCCGGCAGCGCCCAGGAGAGCGCAGTGACACCGAACGACGATGCCACTGCCGCGCAAGCCGCGCCGCCGGTTCGTGAGGCGACGCTGGCGCCGGCCCACTACGCGGTTCCAGACGCAATGTTGCTCAATTACCAGGTACAAAGCAACAAGTTCCCTTTTGGCCTGAATGCGCAGTTGCGTTGGCAGCACGACGCCGCCAGCTATGACGCCCGACTGGCCTACGGAGCCTTCGGGCAGAGCCGGGTGCAGACCAGCCGGGGGCAGATCACGGATCAGGGCCTCGAGCCGCTGCGCTTTTCCGACAAATACCGCAGCGAAGTCGCCGCACACTTTGTTCGCGACCAGGGCAAAGTCAAT
>JAKANU010000056.1 GCA_021812315.1 Pseudomonadota bacterium | reverse complement strand
CGGTTCCCTGTCAGCATGGTGCCGCGCGTTGCCTGATTTTGTGGGCGCAAGCGTGCGTTGAGCACGCGTCAAACCATTGGCGACAATGTCGCCCATGACACCTACCCTTACGCTTACCCGGCCCGATGATTTTCATCTGCATCTTCGCGACGGCGAAATTCTGCGCGCGGTAGTTCCTCACAGCGCTGCCCAGTTTGGTCGTGCTGTGATCATGCCGAATTTGCGCGTGCCGGTGACGAGCACCGAGGCGGCATTGGCGTACCGCGACCGCATCATGGCTGCACTACCCAGAGGCGTTGCATTTGTACCCCTGATGACTCTCTATCTCACCGACAACCTGCCGGCGCAGGAGATCAAACTGGCTCGGCAAGCCGGCATCGTAGCGGTCAAGCTCTACCCGGCCGGTGCCACCACCAACAGCGAAGCGGGAGTGACCGACCTGTGCAAGACCTACAAGACGCTTGAGGCCATGCAACGCGAGCGCGTGCCTTTGCTTGTGCACGGCGAAGTCACAGCGCCCGAGGTCGACCTGTTCGATCGCGAAGCGGTATTCATCGACAAGGTGCTGGTGCCGTTGCGACGCAATTTTCCTGAGCTCAAGATCGTCTTCGAGCACATCACGACCGAGGAAGCTGTCCAATACGTGATGCAGGCGGGTCCGTGGACAGCCGCCACTGTGACTGCGCATCATCTCCTGTACAACCGCAATGCCATCTTTCAGGGGGGTATTCGCCCACACTACTACTGCCTTCCTGTCCTCAAGCGCGAAGCGCACCGGGCCGCCCTGGTCAAGGCGGTTACCAGCGGCAGTGTCAAGTTCTTTCTGGGCACCGACAGTGCGCCCCATCCGGCAAATCTGAAGGAAGGCCTGTGCGGCTGCGCTGGCTGTTATACAGCCCATGCCGCCATCGAAATGTACGCAGAAGTCTTTGAGGGCGCGGGTGCACTCAATCACCTCGAAGCCTTCGCCAGTTACCATGGTGCGGACTTCTACGGTCTGAGGCGCAACACGGGCACCATCACCTTGCATCGCGAGTCCTGGACCGTGCCCGAAAATTTCGCCTTGCGCGATGGACAAATCAGGCCGCTGCGAGCCGGCGAAGTCCTGCCATGGCGCATGATCTGAAACGGGTCGATTGGCAGGCTCCCTGGCTGGCGCCCTATGCGACCATGGGGCAACGTGTCGTCGCTGGCGTGGCGCAGGGTCAGAGCAGTGCCCGGGCACTCAATGCGCAGCAGCCCGCGAATCCGGCTGGGGTGCACTTCGTGGGGCCGGATCAACGACCGCCTGATGAGTCGTACGAAACCTATATCTTCCGCAGCAATTGTTGCCCGACGCGCGAGGGTTTGCACGACTTCTTTAACGGATTGGTGTGGCTGCACTTTCCCCGGGTCAAGCGTCGGTTGAATCATTTGCACGTATCCCAAATTGCGAAAGACGGCGTCGGGCCGACCCGCGGAAGCGTGCGCGATGGCTTGACCGTGTTTGACGAGAATGCCGCTTTCCTGCAGGCGCCTGAGGTGCTTTGGCAGGCCCTGCTTGCCAAGCAGTGGCAAAGGCTTTTTGTCGAGCTGCGACCCATTTGTGAACAGGCTCAGCTCGTGTTGTTTGGGCACGCCCTTCTGGAGAAACTGGTTTCCCCACGGAAATCCATCACAAGCCATGTCTGGCGTGTGCAGCATGCTACGCAATCGATAGCGGAAATGGACGCGTGGGTGGCCAACGATGTGAGCGCCGACAAACTTGCCAGCAGACCCTTTGCGCACCTGCCTGTGCTGGGGGTTCCGGGCTGGTGTGCGGCCAACGAAGACCCGACCTTTTACCAGGATTTGAGTGTTTTCAGACCGGCGAAGCAGCTCGCCTGATTGTCAGATACAGTCGCGTGACTTGATTTAGGAGCCAAACCCCCTAATATCCGGGCTGACTCCCCAGAGTTCGGGGATTTTGAAGGAAAACATGAAACGCATCATCCTGTTTGTAATGACCAACCTTGCGGTGGTCGTCGTGTTGGGCATCGTCGCCAACCTGTTTGGCTTCAACCGATACCTGAACGCCAGCGGGCTCAATTTGAGCGCGCTGCTAGGTTTTGCTTTGGTGATGGGCTTCGGTGGCGCGATCATTTCGCTGCTCATCAGCAAGCCGATGGCCAAGTGGACCGCCGGTGTGCGCGTGATCGATACTCCGCAAAACGCGGACGAGGCATGGATTGTCGAAACCGTTCGCAAGTTGTCCGAAACGGCCGGTATCGGCATGCCCGAGGTAGGAATCTTCGACGGCGCGCCCAACGCCTTTGCCACCGGAGCGTTCAAGAATTCCGCGCTGGTTGCGGTTTCGACGGGCTTACTGACTGGTATGACGCATGAAGAAATCGAGGCAGTGATCGGGCACGAAGTCAGTCACATCGCCAATGGCGACATGGTGACCATGACGTTGATTCAGGGCGTCATGAACACCTTTGTCGTCTTCCTCAGCCGGGTGATTGGATACGCCATTGACAGCTTTCTTCGTAAGGGCGACGATCGCTCCAGCGGCCCGGGTATCGGCTACTTCGTCAGTACCGTTGTGCTCGACATTGTGCTGGGCTTTGCCGCTGCCATGGTGGTGGCATGGTTCTCGCGCCAGCGCGAGTTTCGCGCCGATGCCGGGGCAGCCAAACTGATGAATCGCAAACAACCGATGATCAATGCCTTGGCGCGCCTAGGTGGCATGACGCCCGGTGAATTGCCTAAAAGCATGTCCGCCATGGGCATCGCCGGTGGTATCGGCCGCTTGTTCTCGACGCATCCACCGATCGAAGAGCGCATTGCGGCACTGAAAGGCGCCTAATTGCAGGGCGGGCAGGCGCGTAGACCTGATCCGCGCCTTGTCACCGTACCATTCTCAGGATCCACCCATGAACACATTGCTGAAGATTTCCCTGTCTCTGATCGCAACCGCGGTGCTCAGCCAGGCGACGGCGCAGATTACCTTCTACGAGCATGACGACTTTGTTGGCCGATCCCTGGTGACCGACAGGGCGATCGAGGACTTCTCGACACGTAACTTCAACGATACGGCCTCGTCGGCGGTTGTGGTTGGCGGGCAGTGGGAAGTTTGCGAGGATGCACAGTTTCGTGGCCGCTGTGTGCTCCTGCAGCCAGGAAAATACCCTTCGCTGGGTGATCTGGGGCTGAACGACCGCATTTCATCGGTACGCCTGAGCCACGTGCCGCAAGGCTCGATTGGCGTTCCGGAGGTTGCGGCCACTGTTGCGCTTCCCGATTACCGGCCACGCAACGGGGAGCGTCTTTATGAAGTTCACATCACTTCTGTGCGCGCTGTGGCCGGACCGCCCGAGCAGCGTTGCTGGATTGAGCGCGAGCAGATCAGTCAGGAACAGGGTGGCGCCAATGTTCCAGGTGCGGTCGTCGGGGCATTGATCGGCGGTATTCTTGGACACCAGGTGGGAGGTGGCACCGGCAAGGACCTGGCCACCGTGGGTGGCTTTGTTGCCGGAGCCACCATCGGTGCGAACGTCGGACGCGACGGCGCGAGCCCGCAAGCGTCAATGCGCGACGTGCGTCGCTGCCAGAACATGGCCGGCCAGGCCAAGCCCCAGTACTGGGACGTCAGCTACGACTTCAAGGGCCAACAACATCGCGTGCAGATGACGCAGCAACCCGGACAGACCCTTATCGTCAACGAGCGCGGTGAGCCACGCATCATCCCCTGAGTTGCTTCTGGCTCAGGCCAGCAGATCTTTAGCAATCGCTTCGGCCACCTTGATCCCGTCGACGCCGGCCGACAGGATGCCTCCGGCGTAGCCCGCGCCTTCGCCCGCCGGATACAGGCCGCGTGTGTTGATGCTTTGCAGATTCTCGCCGCGCGGAATTTTCAAGGGCGAGGACGTGCGTGTCTCCACTCCGGTCAGCACGGCGTCGGGCATGTCAAAACCCTTGATCTTGCTGGCAAATGCCGGTAGCGCTTCGCGAATTGAGGCGACGGCGTAGACGGGTAGAACGGCTGTCAGGTCGCCCAGTGTCACGCCCGGTTTGTAGGACGGCTCCACGCCACCGAGCTGCGTTGAGTGTTTGCCAGCGATGAAGTCGCCCACCAGTTGACCCGGCGCGTTGTAGTCCGATCCACCCACAAGATACGCGGCAGACTCGAGTTGACGCTGCAGCACGACGCCCGCCAGCGGATGCACTGCGGAATCTGCGTTCACCTGCAGCGAAACGCCATCACCCAATCCGGCCAGCAACACCGCAGGCTCGCGCGGGAAATCCTGCGCAGCAATGCCCACAACGATGCCCGCGTTGGCATTGCGTTCGCTTCGTGAGTACTGGCTCATGCCATTGGTGACGACGCATCCGGGTTCGGAAGTCGCCGCGACCACGGTGCCGCCCGGGCACATGCAAAAGCTGTAGACCGAGCGACCGTTGCTGGCGTGGTGCACAAGCTTGTACTCCGCCGAGCCGAGCTTGGCATGGCCCGCGTGCCGGCCCCAGCGGGCCTGATCGATCAGGCTTTGCGGATGCTCGATTCGCAGGCCGATTGAAAAAGGCTTGGCACTCATGGCGACGCCGCGTTCATGCAACATCGCAAACGTGTCGCGGGAGCTGTGTCCCAGCGCCAGTACGATGTGATGGGCCGTCTGCTCGTAGGACTGCCCGCTGCTGAGATCGAATACCACCAGGCCGCGAACCCGTCGTGATGGCGCGTCGCCATCAATCAAGATGTCACTCACACGTTGCTGGAATCGGATTTCTCCGCCCAGAGCAATGATTTGTTGGCGCAGATTCTCGACCACCTTGACTAGTTTGAAGGTGCCAATATGCGGATGCGCGTCGATCAGGATGTCGGGGTTGGCTCCAGCCGCGACAAACTCTTTCATCACCTTTCGGCCAAGAAAGCGCGGGTCCCTGATCTGCGTGTACAGCTTGCCGTCGGAGAAGGTTCCGGCGCCACCCTCGCCGAATTGCACATTCGACTCCGGGTTGAGTTCACGTCGGCGCCACAGCGCCCAGGTATCCTGGGTGCGTTCGCGCACCTTCTTGCCGCGTTCCAGCACGATCGGCCGAAAGCCCATTTGCGCGAGCAGCAGCGCGGCAAAGATGCCGCAGGGGCCAAACCCGACCACGACCGGGCGCAGCGCCAGTTTCGCCGGGGCACTAGCCACGAGCTGGTAGCGCATATCGGGCGTGGCAAAGACCTGCGGGTCATCAATGAATCTGGCCAGCAGCGTGCTTTGCAGCGCATCGGCAAACTCGACATCAACGATGTAGACTGCTCGCAACTCGGCCTTGCGCGCGTCGATGCTTCGCTTGAAGACGCTCCACGCCACAATCATGGACACGTCGACGCCCAGCCGCTCGGCTATCAGCGCTGGCAGTGCCTCCGTGGTCTGATCAAACCGCAGTTTGAGTTCGGTCAGCCGCAGCATGCTCAGGCGGGCAGGAACCCCTCGATGGACAGGTAGCGCTCGCCGGTGTCGTAATTGAATCCCAGCACCGTCGAGCCGGCCGGCAGCTCAGGCAGTTTCTGGGCGATTGCCGACAGCGTTGCGCCCGAGGAGATGCCAACCAGAATTCCTTCCTCACGCGCACAGCGCCGGGCCATCTCGCGTGCTGCCTCGGCCTCGACCTGAATCACGCCGTCGAGCAGCGCCGCGTGCAGATTCTTGGGTACAAAGCCGGCACCAATGCCCTGGATCGGGTGCGGCCCCGGCGCGCCGCCGGAGATCACCGGTGAGGCCGAGGGTTCCACCGCGTAAACGCGCAACTTGGGCCAGCGCGCCTTGAGTACCTGGGCGCATCCGGTGATGTGTCCGCCGGTGCCCACGCCGGTAATCAGCGCATCGACGCCGTCGGGGAAATCAGCCAGGATTTCCAGCGCCGTGGTGAAGACGTGAGCCTGAATATTGGCCGGGTTTTCAAACTGCTGCGGCATCCAGGCCCCCGGCGTTGCCGCGAGCAGTTCGGCGGCGCGCTCGATGGCCCCCTTCATACCCTTTTCCTTGGGCGTGAGGTCAAACGAGGCGCCGTAAGCCAGCATCAGGCGGCGGCGTTCGACCGACATGCTCTCGGGCATCACCAGGATCAGCTTGTAGCCCTTGACCGCGGCGACCATTGCCAATCCCACGCCGGTATTGCCCGAGGTCGGCTCGATGATGGTAGCCCCGGCCTTGAGCGCACCACTTTTTTCGGCGGCCTCGACCATGGCCAGGGCGATGCGGTCCTTGATGGACCCGCCGGGGTTGCTACGCTCGGATTTCACAAAGACCTTGTGCGTCGCGCCAAACAAGCGGTTGATGCGTACGTGTGGCGTGTTGCCGATGGTCTGCAGGATGTTGTCAGCTTTCATAGGAGTTCCTTGAAGGTGTTGATTCCCTGCCCATTTTCAACTACTTGATCGACAGCTTTCGATATAAGGTTATGGAGAACAGCGATAATCGCACCGTGAAGCCCGCCAGACTGCCGCTGGCGCAATCCTGGAAACAGGGCACTGGAGGAACGTCCGGACTGCAAAGGGCAGCGTAGCAGCTAACGGCTGTCCACTGAAATCGGCGTGCGCAGGCACGCCGTATAAGGTGAGGATCAGAGCAACAGAGACGAGTCGCGGCGGGGCAACCCGTTGCGGGTGAAACGGGCAATCTCTACGCGCAGCAATACCAAGTAGGCCAGCGTGGATGGGGCCCCCGGAGCTGGCGGGTAGGTAGCATCGAGCTGTTGGGTGACCAGCAGCCCAGAGTAATGGCAGTCACTTCGGCGCGGCTGAGAAGACGCGCAGTTGCACAGAATCCGGCTTATCGGCGGGCTTCACACTTTTCCGCTCGGCTAAACTGCTGGGCATGTTGCATCGAACCCTCACACGCCTGTGGACCGTGCTGATCCTGCTGGCGAGTGAGTCGCTGTGGGCCACCGGGCCCTGCGCCGAATTTGTTCCCAGATTGCCCAACGTGCGTCGCGCACTGTGCGAGGCTGTCAAACTCGAACCGTCGCAGGCGCGCTCGGTGCAGGGCAGGACCCTGTGGATGCGCGATGTCAAGCCCGCAGAGACGACCTTTCGTGTGCTTGTGGTGGGGGCCATTCATGGCGATGAATTGTCTTCGGCGGCAGTGGCACTGCACTGGATTCAGATGGCTGCCCAGGCGCAGGTGCCTGGGTCACCGGGCATCTATTGGCGCTTTGTGCCAGTGCTCAACCCCGATGGCGTGCTTGGGCGATCGCCCACACGTGTCAACGCCAACGGGGTGGATCTGAATCGCAACTTTCCGACCGAAAACTGGGCCCGCGACTCCAAGGTGTACTGGGAACAAGGCACGCACAGGGACCCGCGACGTTGGCCGGGCAAGCTTCCGCTGTCCGAACCCGAGTCCAAGTTCCTGTTTGGCGAGTTGCAGAGTTTCAAGCCGAACTTGATCGTCAGCATCCACGCGCCCTTCGGCGTCCTTGATTTTGATGGCCCGGTGGTACCACCCAAGAAGCTTGGCAGCCTGTTGCTCGCTCAGGTGGGCATCTTCCCGGGATCATTGGGTAACTATGGCGGCGTGCAGCGCGGCGTGCCGGTCGTCACGGTTGAACTGCCCAACGCGCTGCGAACGCCACGTGATGCCGAAATACGTCGTATGTGGCTGGATCTTCTGCGCTGGATGGACCAGCGCATGGGTGTGGCGCAACGCGTTGCCGCCGCGCGCAAAGGGACTTATCTGGACAATAAATGGGTGCCTGCAGCGCCCACCGCCGAGTAAACGTTCGGTCCACGCACCACAGCGTAAAGATCCTGACCCGTTGCCGAGGCGGCACCGGTCCAGGTCAAGCCGTCGGTGCTGGTAACGATGTTGCCAAGCGCGCCCACCGCGACAAACTGACTGCCGAAGGTCACGGCGTTAAGACGGCCCGCGCCGGGCAGGCTCTGGGCTGACCAGTCGATGCCGTTGCTGCTTGTCAGTACCGTGCCGGCGTCGCCGACAACGACGAAAGTGCTGGTACCTGCAGTCAGCGAGGTCAGCCCGTACGCGACGCCGCGCAAGTTGACGCTGCTGTTTGACACCACCGGTTTCCACGTCAGCGCATCGCTGCTCTGGATCAAGGTGCCGTTGGCACCGGCTGCCAACCAAGTGCCGCCGTTGTAGGTGGTGTAGGTGACGGCATACAAATCGTTGCTTGTCGCCGAATCGGTCGCGGGTTTCCAGCTCACCCCGTCCAGACTGGAAATGATCGTGCCCCCGGCACCGACGGCGACGTTGAGGTTGAGCCCGTTGGCGGCGATGGCATAGAGGTTCTTTGTCGTCCCGCTGTTCTGCGTGGTCCAGGTGGCGCCGTCCGGGCTGGTCAGCACCGTCCCGGCGTCGCCAACCAGTTTGTAGGTACCAAAGAACGAGGCAGCGTTGAGGTTGGCACTGGTGGCGTAATTGACGACGCTCCAGGTCAGGCCATCAGGGCTGCTGACGATGGCACCACCGGAGCCGGCGCCCACGTACAGCGTGCCAAAGGCCAGAGCGTGCAGGTCGGCGGTGCCGACCGGACCGCCGGATTCGGCACTCCAGTTCGAGCCGGAAATTCTCGGTGTGACCGAAACCGGCGCCGCCCCCGGGCCGCCCGGGCCGCCGTCGAGCCGGGCATTGACCGAAAACGAGTAGCTCATGCCGTTGACCAGACCGTTGATGACGTACGGAGAACTGACTTTGAGAAAGACGTTGCCGCCGGGCAGACCAAACCAGCGCTGCATTGACGTGGTGCTCTGCGGGGCCACGCTGCTCGGGCCAAAGAACAGCCAGTATTCCACGCCTTCGGTCATGTCCCAGGACACGGTCACCGACGATTCGGCTGGCGTGACGCTCAATCCGGTGGGCGCCGGTCCGGGTTCGCCATTGCCGCAGCCGGCCAACAGCAACAGTGCAAGGAGTGTCGCCGCCAGTAACTTGAAAGAGCGCAGGAACATAAGTAGACCCAAATCAGTGCCAAGGCCGATTATCGAATATTTTTCAACACCCTCTGGTGATTGCTTGACGGCTGTCGCGGCAGGTAGACGGCAGGTGCGCGGCGCAAGTCTCGATGCGTCTCACCACAGCGCAGGATCAAGACGGTAAAAGCGTGCTAGCTCACGGTACAAGGCCGGGTGCTCGCTTGCCATACGCTGCGCCTGTTCAAAGAACACCTCGGAAATCACGGCGAAAAATTCCGCCGGATCGGTCGCGCCGTAATCGCCAATCAGCGTGGCTTGCTGCTGCGACAGGGCCGTGCGCAGATGCCGGAACTCGGTGCCCAGCACGCGCGACCAGCGCCGGTAATGCGCACGCCGCCCCAGCGCCGGCGCCCCGTTGGCCGCGCCGGTTTCCTGGTCGAGCTGATGGGCAAATTCATGAATCACGACGTTTTGGCCGTCGTCGGGGGTGGCTGCACCCGCCAGCGTGTCGTGCCACGACAGCACCACCTGACCGCGCTCCCACGATTGCCCCGACAGCAACCGGCGTGCTTGGTGCGCCACGCCGATGCCGTCGGTATGTTCCTGATCCACGATAAAGCTTGCCGGGTAAACAAGGATCTCGCGCAGCTTGGGGTAATAGCCACGAGTGCGGTTGAGAATCAGCAGGCAGGCCTGCGCAGCGATGGTGACGCGCATCTCGTCGGTGACTTCGAGGCCGTCGCAGCCGATAAAGGTCTTTTCGGCGATGAAGACCTGGATGTGCCCCTTGAGTTTGAGCTGAAGATCGGTCGGTAACAGATGGAAATACGGAACGCGGTGCTTGAGGATACGCCGCCACGTCGCCGGAAACGGCAGGCTGCGCAGCCTTGTGCGGCGGCGTTCGGCGAGAACGGGTTCACCCAGCAACCATGCTACAAAGAGCAGGGCGAGGGCTGAGACGATGAATGCTGGCAATGGGCCGTCCGCATGAGCAGGAGTTGGGCAGAACTGTAGCTGGGCCCGCAGACGGCTTTTTCAATGGGCGTGAGTCGTGTCGCGCTGCCGCAGGAGGGTCGGTCAGCGCAATGCCTGGCTTTGGATCCGCGCCACATGCGCCAGTAGCGATCGCATGGCCAGGGGCCACATGGCTTGCGGTACGTCATCATAGGCGGCGGCGACCCAGTCGTGCGCGCTGCCGTCGGGTTGGGCGCGCATGGCGGCAGCAATCTTGGCCTCGCGCTTGAGGCGGTGGGTCTTCAGGTGCTCGATGGCGCGTAGCGCCTCTCCGTCATAGCCGCCCATGACGTGGCCGTGCGCGGGCAGGATGAATCCGATGCTGTGCCGCTCGCAAGCCGCCCTCAGAAGATCGAGCGAGTCGAGGTAGGCGCTCATGTCGCCGTCGGGCGGATCGACCACCGTGGTGCTGCCGCACAGCACGTGGTCGCCGCTAAACAGCAATCCGTCTTCAAGCAGCACCAGACAAACATGATTGGCGGCGTGTCCTGGTGTGTAAAGAACCTCCAGCGTGTGGGTGGAATCGGCCCCTGATCCCCGTCCGACAAGCCTCAGTCGCTCATGATTTTGTAGCACCTGATCGGGCGTGAAGGCGCTGTAAGCGCGCGCCGTGGGTGCCGACGGCAGGCCAAGAATCGGTGGTTCGGGATGGCACAGCGCCTGCAGCAGCGCCGCGCCCGGCGAGTGGTCCGGGTGCGAATGGGTGCACACAATCATGCGGATGTCGCCGTTGGCGGCGCGCCATAGCCGCCGGACGTGCCCGGCATCGGCCGGACCCGGGTCAATCGCCATGTAGCCGCTGCCGGGCTCGCCAATAAGGTAGCTGTTGGTGCCGGGGCCGGTCATCGGACTGGGGTTCGGGGCCGTCAGGCGCATCACGTTGCGCAGCAGACGGACCGGCGCCTCGTGTTGCCAGTCCAGCGGGTGCAGGATCTGTCCATCCGGGCACACCAGCGCGAGTTCGCCGTACGGCAGATCGTGTTCCATATAGCGTGCCTCGCGCCCCGCCAGCAAACCGGCGCGCGGGCAGCTCGTCCACAGCGGCAAGTCGGTGGCGGCACAAGCCTGCAAGACGGCCTCGACGCTGGCGTAGTCCAGCAGGTGTTCGAGCGTGCGGATGGTTGGGAAGATGATGAAGAAGCCACCTGCCCGATGCCGTGCCAGCGCGTCGGACGGACGGACCCACACCGGCTCAAATTGTTCCGATTCGTCGGCCACCGGAATTTGTCCCTCGGGCATGCGGGCCACCAGAAACGGTACGTCAAAGCGGCGGGCCAGATCACGATCGGTGATCCAACGTGCCAGCAAGAACACTTCGTCCGCAGCCAGCGTCAGACCGCGCTGCTGGCACTGTCTGAACAGGGATTGCGCGCGGTCCAGCTCGGCCACGGTGTGCTGATCAACCATCCGTCCGTCCGGGTGCCGGGCCAGCAGCACACCCAGTTCCTCAAAACTTTCGCGGATCGCTGCGATGGCCTGCGTGAGCTGCAACTCGTCCTGCGTCGGGCGTCGCCTGGCGTGATGATGACTGGTGCTGTCTGCGGCGTCGATCGCGCCACCGGGAAAGACGTAGGCGCCAGGCGCGAAGCTTGCGTCTGCGGCGCGCCGAGTCATCAGCACCTCAATGCCCTGGTCGCCATCGCGCAGCAGCAACACGGTGGCGGCAGCGCGTGCCGGTACCGGCGTGCGCGCCGGGTGCAGGCATTGACTGGAGCGTGGCATGACCGTGATTTTGCAACCAAAAAGTCTCCCGGCCCTGTCGCCACCGTGATGCCGACTTTCACTGCGGAGTTGACGGATCCCGGTGAGTCACTCCTCCGGGGTGATTTGCAGCGCCACCAGAAAGCGCGCGACCATGTTGTAGGTGGCAATCGCGCTGGTGAGCTCGACGATCTGCGTCGTATCGAGGTGCTGGCGCAGCGCGGCAAATACGGCGTCGCTCACGGCTACGTCCAGCGTCATCTGTGCAGCGTACTGAATCACTATGCTTTCGATAGCGTCCCATGCTTGATCGACGGGCGCTGCACGCGGATTTAGCTTCAGATGCTCGGTCAGGGCCTGGAGTTGCCCGGCGCTCCCTCCAGCGCTGAGAAAGTCTGGCGCGTGGTGATGAAACTCGTAGTTCGCGCCGGTCAGCAAGGCCACCGTGCAGATGCCAAGCTCGCGCAGTTTGCGGCTCGTCGCCAGCCCGGTACGCACCGCCCCGAGGTACACATTCCAGCCGCGCGCCAGCGGCTCGCTCCACAGCAGGGCTTTGTCCAGATTCAGCAGGGTGCCAGCGCGGCGCGCCAGCACGGCGTCGACCAGCTCTCTCGGTTGTGGCTTGAGGGCAGGGGTCCAGTCGGGGATGCGCATAGCTTGGGTCCTAGGCTAAAAGCAGCAAGGATAAGCGGATAATTCCGGCATGCGAATCCGTTTCACCAAGATGCAGGGCGCCGGCAACGATTTTGTGGTGCTCGACGAGACGCAAGGCCGGTTCGGCTTGCAGGCGGCGCAGTATCGGTTCCTCGCCAACCGCCACTTTGGTGTCGGTGCCGACCAGATTCTTAGCGTGCGCGCCAGTCCCGCTGCGGGCATCGATTTCGAGTACGTGATTCACAACGCCGATGGCGCCGAGGTCGAGCAGTGTGGCAACGGTGCGCGCTGCTTTGCGCGCTTTGTGCGCGAGCAAGGACTCTCGCACAAGGATGTGCTGCGT